>JBBQFB010000034.1:0-24196 GCA_038321545.1 Gaiellales bacterium | reverse complement strand
CGCCGGTCGCGGCCAGCGGCGGCAGCAGCATGATCAGGGCGATCGCGGCCACGTTCTCGTCTTCACGGAACGGGATCAGGCCGACGACGCAGGCCACCAGCAGCACGATGAATAGCGCAGCGCTGGCCACCTTGCGGTGCTCGTCGTCGATGGCGAGCCGTCGCAGCTGCCGCCGGCCGAGCGTCACGACTGCAACCGATCGAGCGCCAGGTTCAGGTCGAGCACGTTGACCCGGGTCGTGCCCATCAGGCCGAGCGTCGGCGAGTCGACGTGCTTCGTGACCAGCTTGCGGACGGCAGCCGGATTGAGCCCGCGGGCGCGCGCCACGCGGTCGACCTGCACGAGCGCGCCGGCCTTGGAGATGTCGGGGTCGAGACCCGAGGCGGACGCCGTCACCAGGTCGACCGGGACGGCAGTCGCAGCGATTCCCTCTGTCGCTGCCACGTCGGCGATGCGCGTGCGCACGGCGTCGGCCAGATCCGCGGCGTTCGGGCCGAGGTTCGACGCGCCCGAACCGGCGGCGTTGTAGTCGACGGCCGACGGCCGCGGATGGAAGTACCGCTCGCTCGTGAATTCCTGGGCGAGCAGGCGCGAGCCGACGACGGTGCCGCCGCGCACGACCAGCGACCCGTCGGCACGGTCGCTGAACGCGACCTGCGCGACGGCCCAGACGGCGACCGGGAAGACGCCGCCCAGAAGGGCGGTGAGGACGAGCAGCGAGACGAGCGACCTGCGGATGTCGCGAACCATGTCAGTACCCCACGACGGAGAGGAGGATATCGATCAGCTTGATGCCGGCGAAGGGGGCGATCACGCCGCCGACGCCGTAGATCAGGACGTTGCGGCGCAGGAGCGCCGCGGCCGAGGTGGCGCGGTAGTGCACGCCGCGCAACGCGACCGGGATCAGCAACACGATGATGACCGCGTTGAAGATGACGGCCGAGAGGATCGCGCTCTCCGGCGTGCGGAGCGCGAGGATGTTGAGCGAGTCGAGCTGCGGGTAGGCGGTCAGGAAGATCGCGGGCACGATCGCGAAGAACTTCGCGAGGTCGTTGGCAATGGAGAAGGTCGTCAGAGCGCCGCGCGTGATCAGCATCTGCTTGCCGATCTCGACGACATCCAGCAGCTTGGTCGGGTTCGAGTCGAGGTCGACCATGTTGCCGGCCTCCTTGGCGGCGGTGGTGCCGGCGTTCATCGCGACGCCCACGTCGGCCTGCGCGAGGGCGGGCGCGTCGTTGGTGCCATCGCCGGTCATCGCGACCAGGCGGCCGCCCTCCTGCTGCTGGCGGATCAGCGCCAGCTTCGCCTCGGGTGTGGCCTCGGCGAGGAAGTCGTCGACGCCGGCCTCGGCCGCGATGGCCGCGGCGGTGAGCGGGTTGTCACCCGTGATCATCACCGTCCGGATGCCCGCCGCCCGCAGCTCGCTGAAGCGCTCGCGGATCCCCTCCTTGACGACGTCCTTCAGCTCGATGGCGCCGAGCGTGCGGGTGCCGTCGATGACCACCAGCGGCGTCGCTCCGGCGCGGGCGATCTCGTCGACGATCGGGTCGATCGACTCCGGCCACTCGCCGCCCAGTTCGAGCACGGCCCGGCGGACGGCGTCGGCGGCGCCCTTGCGCAGCCGGCGGTCGTTCAGGTCGACGCCGCTCATGCGGGTCTCCGCAGTGAAGGGGATGAAGCGCGCGCCCTGCGCCGCGAACTCGTGCTCGCGGATCGCGAACCGTTCCTTGGCGAGCACGACGATCGACCGGCCCTCGGGCGTCTCGTCGGCGAGCGACGACAGCTGGGCGGCCTCGGCCAGCTCGCGCTCTTCGATGCCCGCCACCGGCACGAAGCGCGCCGCCTGGCGGTTGCCGAGCGTGATGGTGCCGGTCTTGTCGAGCAGCAGCACCGACACGTCGCCCGCCGCCTCGACGGCACGTCCGCTGGTCGCGAGCACGTTCTTGCGCACGAGGCGGTTCATGCCGGCGATGCCGATCGCCGACAGCAGCGCGCCGATGGTGGTCGGGATCAGCGCCACGAACAGCGACGCGAGCACGGCCAGCGACAGGCCGACGCCGGCGTAGTGGGCCATCGGGACGAGCGACGCGGTCACGATCACGAACACGACGGACAGGCCGGCGAGCAGGATCGACAGCGCGATCTCGTTCGGCGTCCGCTGCCGGATGGCTCCCTCGACGAGGCCGATCATGCGGTCGAGAAAGGTGTCGCCGGGGTTCGCCGTGATCGACACGACGATGCGGTCGGACAGCACGCGGGTGCCGCCGGTGACGCTGGAGCGGTCGCCGCCCGACTCGCGGATCACCGGGGCCGACTCGCCCGTGATGGCCGACTCGTCGACGCTCGCGATGCCCTCCACGATCTCGCCGTCCGCCGCGATCAGGTCGCCGGCCTCGCACACCACGAGGTCTCCCTTGCGCAGGTCGGGGGCCGGCGTCGACTGCTCGTGCCCGTCGACCAGCTGCCGCGCCATGGTCGTGGTGCGCGTCTTGCGCAGGGCGTCGGCCTGGGCCTTGCCGCGACCCTCGGCGAGGGCCTCGGCGAAGTTCGCGAACAGCACCGTCAGCCACAGCCAGATCGCGACCTGGATCTCGAACGACTGGCTACCGGTGCCCTGCACGAGGTCGACCGCGAGCTGGCCCGTGACGAGCACGCTGACGACCTCGACGGCCAGGATGACGGGGTTGCGCAGCAGGGCGCGGGGGTCGAGCTTGCGCACGGACGCGCCGAGGGCGGACCGTGCGATCGGCCAGTCCAGCAGGCCGGGAGTGGTGCTGGCCATCAGGAGAGGCCTCCGGTGAGCGCCTCGGCGATCGGGCCGAGCGCGAGGGCGGGGAAGAAGTTGAGTGCGCCGATCAGCACGACGGTGCCGATCAGCAGGCCGATGAAGATCGGTGCCTCCGTCGGCATCGAGTTCTCGACGGGACGTGTCGGCTGTTGCGCGAGCGTGCCGGCCAAGGCGAGCACCGGGATGATGATCGCGAAGCGCCCGATCGCCATCGCCGTGCCTCCGAGCAGGTCGTAGAAGTTGGTCGCACCGGTCAGGCCGCCGAACGCCGACCCGTTGTTGTTCCACTGCGAGGCGAGCCCGTAGAAGATCTCCGTGAACCCGTGCGGCCCGCCATTCAGAGGGCCGATCACGCCGGCGTGGACGACCGAGGCGATGCCGACCGTGATCAGCAGACCGGCCGGCATGATCAGCACACCGATGATCGACAGCTTCACCTCGCGGGCCCGGATCGTCTTGCCGAGGTACTCGGGCGTACGGCCGATCATCAGGCCGGCGATGAACACCGTCAGCACCGCGAACAGCAGCATCCCGTAGAGGCCGGAGCCGACGCCGCCTGGCGAGACCTCGCCGAGCAGGATGCCGGCCAGAGCGACGCCGCCGCCGGTGGCCGTGAACGAGTCGTGCGTCGAGTTCACCGCGCCCGTCGAGGTCATGGTCGTGCCGACCGAGAAGGTGGCGGCCTCGGCGACGCTGAGGCGCTGCTCCTTGCCCTCCATGTTCGCCGCGTGCTGCAGCCCGGCAGCGGTGAGCGCCGGCGTCGTGCGGGTCTCCGACGACAGCGACACGGCGAGGCCGGTGCCGAAGATCAGCGCCATCGCGGCGAAGATCGCGACTCCCTGCCTCGGCCGGCCGAGCATGCGTCCGAACAGGAACGGCAGCGCGAACGGGATCAGCAGCTGCGACCACAGCAGCAGCGAGTTGGTGAACGGCGTGCCGCTCTCGAACGGGTGGGCGGCGTTGGCGTTGAAGAACCCGCCGCCGTTCGTCCCGACGTGCTTGATGGCGATCTGGCTGGCGGCGGGTCCGCGGGCGATCACCTGGTCGGTGCCCTCCAGCGTGTGCGCGGTGACCGGCCCGGCGAAGGTGTCGACGACGCCGCGCGACGCGAGCACGATCGCGACGCCGAACGACAGCGGGACGAGCAGGTACAGACAGCCGCGAACGAGGTCGGCCCAGAAGTTGCCGATGGTGGTGCTGCCAGATCGCGTGAAGCCGCGGATCAGCGCGACCGCGACGGCGATCCCGACGGCCGCCGAGACGAAGTTCTGCACCGCCAGGCCGGCCATCTGGGTGAGGTACGACATCGTCGACTCGCCCCCGTAGTTCTGCCAGTTCGTGTTGGTGACGAAGCTCCACGCGGTGTTGAAGGCGATGTCGGGGCGCACGCCCTTCAGGCCGGCGGGGTTCAGCGGCAGATGCCCCTGCAGGCGCTGGAGCGCGTACAGCGCCGCGACGCTGACGGCGGAGAACAGCAGGACGCCGCGCGCGTACTCGCGCCAGGTCTGCTCCTTCGCGGGGTCGATACCGAGCAGCCGGTAGGTGAGGCGCTCGACGGGCCCGAAGATCCTCGTGAGGGCGCCGGTGCGGCCGTCGTACACGCGGTGCATCCAGGCGGACAACAACCACGCGCCGGCGACGAGCGATCCGAAGAACAGCGCGAGCTCGATCGTGGCGCGCATCAGAACCGCTCCGGTCGCACCATCACGACGACGAAGTAGACGAGCAGCGCGACGGCGACGGCGAGGCCGATGGCCTGCGAGGTGTGCACTACAGGCGCTCCATCGCCCACGCGAAGCCGGCGAGCAGAGCCATCAGGGCGAGGCTCACGAGGCACATGACGAGATCCACGTCGAACTCCTTCTCGAGCGGCAGGTCGCGGGATCGACCCGGGGCCGCACCTCGAAGGTAGGGCGGCGACGCAAAGCGGCCGCGAAGAACGCGTCCGGGCATCTAAAGCGCCGTTCACAACCCGGCTCTGCGGCCTCGCGCGTGGCTAGACTCGATCCGTGTCGACGATGCGTCCGTCGCGGGGCCGCCTGCGGATCTACCTCGGAGGGGCCGCCGGCGTGGGCAAGACGTACCAGCTGCTCGGCGACGCGCTGCTGGCGCGTGACGAGGGCGTCGACGTCGTCGTCGGCTACGTCGAGCCGCACGGGCGGTCCGCGACCGAGGAGCGCGCCCGCACCCTCGAGGCGGCGCCGCTGATCGACGCCGGCCGCGGGCGCGCCGAGACCGAGCCCGACATCCCGTGGCTGCTCGAGCGGCATCCGACGGTCGCGCTCATCGACGAGCTCGCGCACACGAACGCGCGCGGGTCGGAGCGGATGAAGCGCTACGAGGACGTCGAGCGGCTGCTGGACTCCGGCATCGATGTGTGGACGACGGTCAACATCCAGCACCTCGAGAGCCTGAACGACCGCATCGGCGAGCTGACCGGGGTCACCGTGCGCGAGACCTTTCCCGACCGGCTGATCCGCGACGCGGACGAGGTCCGCCTCGTCGATCTCAGCCCGGCGGCGCTGCGCGAGCGGATCGCGCGCGGACTGGTCTATCCGACCGACCAGATCGACCGGGCGCTGACGGGGTTCTTCACGGTCGAGAACCTGGCCATCCTGCGCGCGCTCGCCCTGCACGAGCTGGCCGAGATCGCGGCCGCCGAGGCTCGCGCCGTGGGCAGTCCGACGCCCGGCGCGACGAGCGAGCGGGTGCTCGTCGCGACGGGCGGTCGGCCCGGCTCGGCGAACCGCCTGATCCGGGCCGGTGAGCGGCTGGCCGAGCGCAGCGATGCGGCCCTGTTCGTGCTCGCCGTCGAGCCGCAGGACGGCCGCGTCGACGCCCAGACGGCGAAGGTGCTGGAGGAGGCCGAGCTGCTGACGAGGACGCTCGGCGGCACCTTCCTGCGGCGCCGCTCGGACTCTGCCACCGACCAGGTCCTGCACGAGATCGAGGCGCAGCGGATCACGCAGGTCGTGCTCGGTCAGACGCACCGTTCCCGGGCCCGCCGGCTGGCCGGCCCGGGGATCATCGACGCCGTCCTCCGACGGTCGCGCGGCGTTGACGTGCACGTCGTGGCCGACTCGTCGCAGGCCGACGCGTAGCGCCAGATCGCGTCCGCCACGTGCGCGCTCGGAGCGCTACGGGTTGCGGGAGTTCGAGCTGCGATCCGATCCCGGCGACTCGCCCGGCGCGCTCGCCAGGTGGTCGTCGATCTGGTCGAGGAGCACCAGCAGGCTCTGCCCGTCCCGCGGGCCCCGCGCCAGGCGGTCGGCGAGGAACGGGTCGCGCATCGCGTCGACGGTCGCCACCTGGAGGCGCTGGAGCAGCTCGCGCGAGCGCTGGTCGTTCGACCGTGAGGCCTCCGCGCGTCGCACCGCCGCCGCCGCATCGCCGGTGGCGATCGCGGCCGACTTGCGCGTCTCCCACAGGAGGTCGGCGTCGCGCACGCCCACCAGCACGATGATGCCGATTGCGCCCGTCAGCACGGCGGCGATGCCCGTCATCCAGACGAGGCCGGCGCGCGAGTGGTCCTCGAGGGCGATCTCGAGCATGACGCCGGCCAGCAATGCGAGCGCGAGACCCGCGCCGATCGCAAGCCATCGGACGTCCACCGCGGCGTGCCGGCTGGCGCTCTCGGGCTGCGCGCGCACGGTCGAACTCGTCGTGACCCTTGTGGTATCGAGAATCTCGTCCCCCTGGTGAGATGCACCGTGGCCGCGCGGTGCCTCCACCCTGTAAGAGCGGCGGGGCGCGCTCCTGATAGGCGCGCGTGACGTAGCCCACTTCTCGGGGAGAGAGGCGGCGGGGCCCACCAAGGGGGTGTGGGCCCCGCCGCTTTCGCGATCAGGCGGTCTGGAACTCGTCCTGCGCCGAGCCGTCGAGCGGGGCGCTTCCGTCGTTCGTCCCGGTGCCTGTCCCGGTCGGTGCCGGCGTCTGCGGCGGCGCACCGCCGCCGGGGCCGCCGAACCCGTCGCCGTGCCGGCGACGGGTGTGCGTGTCGGTGATCACGTGATCGAGGAAGGCCGGCGCCTTCGCGACGAGAGCGTCGCGCCGCGCCTTCGTGAGCTTGCCGGCCGTGACTGCGGCGTCGGCGTCCTTGGTGACGGTCGTCAGCAGCGCCGCCTTCAGGCCGGCGGCGTCCTTGCCCTTCTCCTTGGCGACGTCGGCCAGCGACTTGCCGGCCTGCCGGGCCGTCTGCAGCTGGTCCCCGGTGACGCCCAGGTACGTCGCGGCCGCCGCGGAGAGGTCGCCCATCGGCCCGCCGTGGTGGCCGAAGCCCCTGCCGCCGAAGCCGCCGGGACCGCCGCCACCGGGGCCGCCGCCGCGCCCGAACCCGCCTCCGCCGAGCGGCAGGTCGCCGGCCTTGATCCGCGTGATCATCTCGTCGGCCCGGGCACGCGTCAGGCGGCCGTCCTTGACGGCCACCTCGATGCGATTCACGAGCGCCGTCTGGAGAGCGGACTGCAGCTTGTCGGGGGCCACCCCGAGCTGCTTGGCCGCATCGTCGATGACGGCCTTCTGCTCTTCCTTCCGCGTCGGCTGGTTGGCCGCGATCGCGGCTCCCGTGCCGGCAAGTGCCGCCACGGCGAGGCCGCTGACGACGAGATTTCGCTTGAGTTTGTTCATCCGTCACTTCCGCGCATGCGCTCAGTCAACCACGCCCACCTGTGACCAGCCTGAGAATCCCGCGCGGAGCGTTCTCAGCGGGCTCTCAGGTTCGCGGGCCAGACTTGAGGCATGACATCGCGCCGCGAGTGGCATGCTCCGACCGTGCCGGCACGCGTGCTGATCGTCGATGACGAGCCGTCCATCACGGATGCGGTCGCCACTGCGCTCCGCTACGAGGGCTTCGTGACGAGCGAGGTCGCGAGTGGTCGCGACGCGATCCGCGCGGCCGAGGAGTTCGCGCCGGACCTCGTCATCCTCGACATCATGCTGCCCGACCTGGACGGCCTCAGCATCGCGCGGAAGCTCCGCGCGCGGCCGGAGCGGGTCCCCGTGATCTTCCTCTCCGCCCGCGACGGTACCGACGACAAGGTGGCCGGTCTCTCGCTGGCGGACGACTACGTCGCGAAGCCGTTCAGCCTCGCCGAGCTGGTCGCGCGCGTGCACGCGGTCCTGCGCCGGACGCGCGGCGACACCGGCAACGTGCTGCGGTTCGCCGACGTCGAGCTGGACGAGGACACCTACGAGGTGAGCCGGGCGGGGGAGCGCATCGAGCTGACGCCGACGGAGTTCTCGCTGCTGCGCTTCCTGCTGCAAAACCCGCGTCGCGTGCTGTCGAAGCGGCAGATCCTCGACCACGTCTGGCAGTACGACTTCGGCGGCGACGCGAACATCGTCGAGACCTACGTGTCGTACGTGCGCCGCAAGCTCGACCGGCATGGCCCGCCGCTGATCCATACCGTCCGGCTGGTCGGATACGTGCTGCGGGAGGCGTGATGCGCCTGCGCTCCCTCCGGACGCGGCTGGTGGCGATCACGACGGTGCTCGCCGCAGTCGGGCTGATCGTCGCCGGCATCGCCACGTATGCCGCACTGCGCTCGTTCCTGCTGGAGCGCGTCGACCGGACGCTGCAGGCGTCGACCGTCGGCGTCGGGCGCGCGCTCACCCGCGGAGGCCCGGGGGGTGTCGGTGGCCTCGGCCAGGCCGGGCAGCTGACGCCCGGCCTGTACGTCGAGGTGCGCGATCGCAACGGTCGCAAGCTGTTCGGCCAGGCGCTGACGCCGCCCGGTGAGGCCGCCCGGATGCCGAAGCTGCCGGCCACGATCGACATCTCCCAGGGCGCGTACACGGCCAGCGTCGGCGCGGTCGCCGGAGGCTCGGGATTCCGCGTGCGTGCCGAGGAGATGCCGTTCGGCATCGGCACCGTGATCCTGGCGGCTCCGCTGGCCGACACCGAGGCGACGCTCGACCGGCTCGCGATGATCGAGGCGCTGGTGGCCGCCGCCGTCCTGCTCAGCATCGCGGGCGCCGGCATCATCGCGATCCGGCGCGGCCTGCGGCCGCTGGTGCGCATCGAGGAGGACGCCGCCGCGATCGGCGCGGGCGACCTGTCGCGGCGCGTCGAGCCGGACGACGAGACCACCGAGGTGGGCCGGCTCGGCCATGCGCTGAATGCGATGCTGGGGCAGATCGAGGGCGCGTTCGCCGAGCGGGCGGCCTCCGAGGAGCGGCTCCGGCGCTTCGTCTCCGATGCGTCCCACGAGCTCCGGACGCCGGTTGCCGCGGTGCGTGCCTACGCCGAGCTGTTCGACCGCGGCGCGCGCGACCGGCCGGAGGATCTCGAGCGGGCGATGGGCGGCATCCAGCGAGAGGCCGTGCGCATCGGGCTGCTCGTCGACGACCTGCTCCTGCTGGCCCGGCTGGATGCCGGCCGGCCGCTGCAGCAGGAGGAGGTCGACCTGTCGGAGATCGCCCGCGACGCGGTGGACGCCGCCCGCGTGCTCGAACCGGACCGGCCGTTCCAGCTCGCTACCGTCGGGCGCGTGCCGGTGACGGGCGACGCTCAGCGCCTGCGGCAGGTGGTGGACAACCTGCTCGCCAACGTCCGCTCGCACACGCCGCCCGGCACGCCGGCACGGGTCGGCGCCCATCTCGAGAACGGCCACGCGGTGCTGAGCGTCGAGGATGAGGGGCCGGGCCTCGACGAGGCGTCGGCGGCCCGCGTGTTCGAGCGCTTCTACCGCGTGGACGCCTCGCGGGCGCGCACGGGCGGCGGTTCGGGGCTCGGCCTTGCGATCGTCCAGGCGATCGTCGAGGCGCACGGAGGCGAGGTGGCCGTGACTGGCGAGGAGGGTGCCGGTGCGACGTTCAGCGTCACGCTGGCCGCCGCCGAGCCGGCCTACGCGCCGGCCAGCGCGTCGTAGAGCAGGCGCTGGAAGCGTCCGATCAGCGCCTCCGACTCCGGCATCAGGCGGCCGTACGGGACGACGCCCGCGTCGAGGCCCTCCTGCACCGAGTCGACCAGCGCGACGTCCTCCGCACTGACCTCGTCGTTGAACGCGATGATCTGGTCGATCTCCCCCTCGGTGGTCTCCTCCGAGAACCACGAGAAGGTGGTCGACGCCATCTTCGACGGCGACATCGGCGCCCACGCGTAGGCCTGCAGGTTCGGCGGGCCGGGGACCATGTCGACGGAGGTCGACGGGAACAGGATGTGGTACTGCGCCTGCTCGATGATCCCCGCCGGCATCGGCGGGCGCCGCGGGTCGTCGCCCGTCTTGGCCGGCCCGAACTGCGACAGCAGCAGGCCCTCGGCTGTCAGCTCGTACGCGCTCTTCGCGACGTCGATGACGCGTGAGAAGCCGGGGTGCGCGACCTGGCAGTGGTAGCACTCGAGCGTGTTCTCGAGGGCCGTCTTCCAGTTCACGTCGCTGATCGAGTGCTCGACGCGCCGGAGCCGGAGCCCGGCCAGGTCGAGGCCGCTCGCGGCGACGTGCGCGGGCAGCGGCCCGAGCGAGTCGCCGAGCGGCGCGGCGGCGACGTCCGGATTCACGAACACGAGCGGTCCCCACGTGTCGACGGCGACCGGCAGCAGTCCCAGCTCGGCCGGCTCGAAGCCGGCCTCGAGGTTCGCGCGGGGGGCGGTGCGGAGCGTGCCGTCCAAGCCGTACGGCCACGCGTGGTGCGGGCACTGCAGCGTCTTCCCCCGGCCCCGGTCGTGCGCGACGATGTGCGCGCGGTGCCGGCAGACGTTCACGAAGCCCCGGATCTCGTCGCCGTCGCGCACGACCACGATCGGGACGTGGCCCGCCCGGCCGGCGAAGTAGGCGCCGTGCTGGTCGAGCCACTCGGTCGGTCCCACGAACTGCCAGTAGCGCGAGAACACCCGCTCGCGCTCGAGCGCGTGGATGGCGGGATCCGAGTACCAGTGCGCCGGCAGCGTGTATCCCTGCTCCAGCAGGGTGCGGAGATCCACATCGACGGCCATGACGCACACACCTTCCTGACTGTTCAGTCAGTCAGGAGTCTACCAGCGCGCCCATTGCCGCTTCCAGCCGCCGCGTAAGGTCGCGGGTCGAGCCAGCGGGTGGCAGCGGCGACCCGATCCGTACCGTCGCGGGGCCACGGCCGATCGCGACCGGCACCAGCGGGACGCCCGCCCGCGCGGCGATCAGCGCGGCGCCGCGCTGGAACGTGGCGAGCCCTTCGCCCCGGACGAGGCGGCCCTCGGGGAACACGCCGACCAGCTCGCCGGCGGCCGCGCACTCGATCGCGCGCCGGATCGCGTCGGTGTCGCTGGCGCCGCGCGCGATGGCGATCTGCCCCGACGCGCGCAGCACCCACCCGACGACCGGCCAGCGCATGATGTTGTCGGCGACGAGAAACCGCATCGGGCGGTCCGTGACCTGGATCGCGAGCAGCCAGTCGGTCAGTCGCTCGTGGTTGTAGGCGAGCACGGCGCCACCGGAAGCGACGTGCGCAGGGCCCGTCACGGCCGGTCGCCACACGGCGCGAACCAACGTCCGCACGACCGGAACCGCGAACCGCCAGATCATCCGCTCGGCGCCGGTCACGACGCTCCCTCCGCGCCGGGGGCCCGCCAGGATTGGCGGGCCACAACCGACGTGGAGGAGGGGTAGCGCCAACCTACGCCTGTTGCCCCAGGCCGGGGATCCCCCGTCCGAGGGATCTCGCCCACAGCCGCCCCGGGACCGGTTCCGTAGAAGAACTGGCTGCAAGCCGGTATGATCCGACGCTCGTGGTGATGCATCTCGAGCACGGTACGCGGTGCGCCGTGTGCCGGCGGAACCTTCTGGTCGGCGAGTCCGCTCGCACCTATCAGGACGCCCGCAACAAGAGCGTCCTGACGGTGTGTCCGCTGTGCGTGGCCAAGGCTGACCGCTCGGGCTGGCAGATGCTCGGCGAGCGCTCCGCCCGGCGACCCCTGCCGATCAACGTCGACAACGAGGTCGACCACGAGCGTCTGGTCGTGCGCCTGCAGAGCGACCTCGAGCGCCTCGAGCACGACCTCGGCGGATCGCAGATCGAGCTGCGTGACGAACGTGCCTCCCGCGAGCAGCTGGACGCCGAGCTGGCCGCGCTGCGCGGAGCGCTGGCCGAGGCCCGCCAGGTCGCGACGACCGTCGATGTCCGGTTGGCCGAGAAGGACCGGGCGATCGCCGACGCCGACCGGCGCGCGGCCGAGAGCCTCGAGGCGCAGGAGATGCTGCTGCGGGCGCGCCGGCGCGAGGCCGATCCGACCTACATGTGCGGCATCGCCGCCGAGATCTTCAACCGCTCTCCGCACATGCGGACGGTGCTCGGGCTGATCGAGGAGCACGGCGCGCCGTCGATCCGCCTCGGCGTCGAGGGCTGCACGCTGCCGCGTGCGATCCGGGTGACGTTCGCGTGGTCGGGCGGATCGTGCTCGTACCGCGTCACGTGCGACCTGGTGGCGCGGCTGTTCGATGTCGAGGACCTCGCCCGCGGCACGGGCCTGCAGGCTCCGGTGTCGCAGTTCCGCTCGAACGCCCGGCTCGACGACGGCCGGCTCGTCGTTCAGGCGTAGCGGACGTCGCGGCGTCTCCGCCGCGCCCTTGTCGGCCACGCGAACAGCCGCACGAGCAGGAACCCGGCCACGAACCCACCGATGTGGGCGAAGTACGCAACGCCGAACGAGGCGTCCGGGTTGACGAGTCCCGCGGATCCGTCCAGCACCTGCAGCCCGAACCAGGTCACCAGCACGAGCGCGGCCGGCAGCTCGGCCACGTAGACGAACACCAGCAGCGGGATCGCGGTCAGCACGCGGGCGCGCGGGTGCAGGAGGACGTAGCCGCCGAGCACCCCGGCGATCGCCCCGCTGGCGCCGATGTTCGGCACCTCGGAGCTGGTGTCGATGGCGAACTGCGTGAGCGATGCCGCGAGGCCGCCGAGCAGGTAGAAGAGCAGGAACGCGCCGCGGCTCATGGCGTCCTCGACGTTGTTGCCGAACACGTACAGGAACAGCATGTTGCCGATCAGGTGCAGCCACCCGCCGTGCATGAACATGGCGGAGAGGAGCGTGATCCACACCGGTGCCCGGTCGACGCGCACCTTGACGACGTCGTCGGTGTTGTCCGAGCCGGCCCGCAGCGTCTCGCCGTAGTCGGGCCGGTCGCACTTCGACTCGACCTCGCACGGCGTGAACCCGTACTCGAGCGTGATCGCGTCGAAGCCGGAGATCGCCACGGTGCCGTCGCGGTCGTAGCGTGGCAGCGAACGATCGGCGTGCGCGATCGAGAACACGAAGATCACCACGTTCACGACGATGATCAGCCAGGTCACGATCGGCCGCCGCAGCGTCGCGACGTTGTCCCGCAGCGGGATCACGCGCCGCGGAGCCTCTCGAGGCCACGGCCCTGCGTCCAGGCCGTGCGGTCGCCGGGACGCCAGCGGCCGGCGAGCGGAGCGAGCGCGGCGATGCGCTCGCGGGCCAGCGCCTCGGCGGCGCGGGCGGACGAGATGTCCCGCTCCCGCGCGAGCGCGAACACGCGCCCGACGGTCTGCTCGATGCCGCGCGTCCGCTCCCGCTGTCGCGTGGCGTCGTAGCCGCCGAACTCGCCGGCGATGTTGATGATGCCGCCCGCGCTGACCACGAAGTCGGGTGCGTAGGCGATCCCGCGCGCCGCCAGCGCGTCGCCGTCGGCGATGGTGCCGAGCTGGTTGTTGGCCGCGCCGGCGATCGCGCGGCAACGCAGCCGCGGGATGGTCTCCGGCGTGAACACGGCTCCGAGCGCGTTTGGCGACAGCACGTCGCACTCGGTGAACAGGATCTCGTCGATGCTCAGCACGGCGACTCCGAGCTCGTCCGCGAGCGCCGTCGGCCCATCGGGTCGCAGGTCGGCGACCGTCACGTGCGCTCCGGCGGCCACCAGCAGGCGGACGACGTTGCCGCCGACGTGGCCCGTGCCCTGCACCGCGATCCGGCGCCCGGCCGGCGACGGATCGCCGTACACCTCCTGCAGCGCCGCCCGGATGCCCGCCTCGACGCCGATCGCGGTCGTCGGCGACGGATCGCCGGAGCCGCCGTCGGCGACGCTGACGCCGGTCACCCACGGCGTCTCGAGGGCGATCCAGTTCATGTCCTGCTCGGTCGCACCGACGTCCTCCGCGGCGATGTAGCGGCCGCCCAGCTCGTCGATCGCGCGGCCCAGTGCGCGCAGCGTCGCCTCGTTGCGGGGCCGGGCGGGGTCGAGCATCACGACGACCTTGCCGCCCCCCTGGTCGAGGCCGCAGGCGGCTGCCTTCAGCGTCATCGCCTCGCTCAGCCGGAGCGCGTCGCGAAACGCGTCCTCCTCGGAGTCGTAGTGCCAGAACCGGACGCCGCCGAGGGCCGGCCCGAGGGCCGTCGAGTGGATCGCGATGATGGCGCGAAGGCCGGTGCGGGCGTCGGATACGAGGACGACCTGCTCGTGGCCGGCGGCGGCCATCGCATCGAGGACGGACATGCCCCCAGTGTAGTCAGGGCCTGCGCAAATCGATCGAAATCCCGGCCGAAACGGCGGGCGGGTGGTAGCGTCTGGGACGTGGCCCCTCCCATTCGCCGTCCGTCGGAGACGGATCCGAATCGGCTCGGCGAGAACGTCGCGCGCGCGCTGCGCGGCGGCCGGTCGGTCGGCGAGCTGTACGACGCCTTCCTGCAGGCGCTGCGCGACGCGTTCTCCGAGGACGCCCGCCTCGCGCTGTACGCCGAGGACGGCGACCAGCTGCGGCTGCAGGCCCAGCACGGGCACGACAGCGTCCTCCACACGCTCGCGTTCGACGCGGCCGACCCGGCCAGCTCGATCGAGTTCTCGCTCGGCGACCGGCAGGGGCTGGTCGACATCGGCCGTCCGTTCGCCGGCGACGAGCGGGAGGAGCTGACCGCCGCCGTCAGTGCTCTGCGGGCGGCGATCGAGATGCTCGGCAGCCGCGCGCGGGCGGAGAGCGCAACCACGCGCCTATCGCGCGCGTTCGTGCGCATCGCGGCCCAGAACGACGGCGACGGCCTGCTCGAGCTGACGTGCCGCACGGTCGGCGACCTGCTTGAGCTCGAGGCGGTGCAGTGCCTGATCGGACCGCTCGAGAACCCCGAGTCCGGGCCGCTGTGGCGCCGGTCTGCCGCGTCGCCTGCGGCCGTCGACGTCGCCAAGGCGCGCACGGCCACCCTGGCGCTGGGCGGCGAGCCGGGGCGGGTGGGCGAGTACGTGATCGTCCCGCTGCGCGCCGGTCGCCAGTGGCTCGGCGTCCTCGTCGGCATCGCCCACGACGCCCGGGTGGTGCCCGCCGCGGCCTTCGAAGAGGCCGAGCTGGTGGCGTCGCACGCGGCGACCGCGCACGCCAACCTCGTCCGGTACCAGTCCGTTGTCGCGGCGTCGCTCACCGACGCGCTGACCGGACTGCCGAACCATCGCCGGTTCCACGAGGACGGCGCGGCGCTGATCGACGCGAGCCGCTCGGCCGACGCGGGCTTCTCGCTCGTGATCGCCGACCTGGACGACTTCAAGGACCTCAACGACCGCCGCGGGCACGTGGCCGGTGATGACGCGCTGCGCCTCGTCGCGACCCTGTTCGACCGCGGAGTGCGCCCCGACGACCGGGCCTACCGGGTCGGCGGCGAGGAGTTCGCGCTGCTGCTCCCGGCCACGCCGAAGTCGAACGCGCGGACGGTCTGCCGGCGCCTGCAACGGGCGCTGGCCGCCAACGACCTCGACGGCTGGAAGCTCACCTGCTCGCTCGGGATCGCGCAGTTCCCCGACGACGGTGAGACGATCCGCGACCTGCTCGCAGCCGCCGATGCGGCGCTCTACGAGGCTAAGCGGCTCGGCAAGGACCGCATCACGCTGGCCGACGAGCAGCTGTCGGCGCGCCGCACGCAGGGCGAGTCGATGGCCGCCCGCGGACGCCGCTCGTTCGAGCAGATGCGCCACCTGCAGGCGCTCGCCGCGACGCTCAGCGGCACGCGCACGATCGAGGCCGTCGGCGCCGCCGTGCTGGACGAGCTGTCGCTCGCGCTGCCGCACGACGCGAGCGCCGTATACGTCATCGATGACGGCGCGACGGTGCTGCGGGCCGAGCGCGGGCCGGTCGCGCCCGCAGCCGACGCGCTCCGCGGGTACGCCGAGCGGGCAGCCTCCGACCGGCGCGCGTTCCTGATCGACGACGCGTCGGCCGACCATCCGACGCTCGCCGACGTGCCGCTGCACGGCATCGTCGCCGCGCCGCTGGTGGCCGAGGACCGGGTGATCGGCGCGATCGTCGTGGCTGCGAGCCTTCGCTCGCGGTACGACCGCGACGACCAGCGGCTGCTCGAGGTGATCGCGACGGTGGCGGGTCTGGCGTACGCGAGCCTCCGCCTGCTCGACGCTATCCCTGACGGGGTTTGATCGGCGGCGCGAGCACGCGCACCAGCGAGTCGTACAGGTCGTCGTCGTCGGCCGACGGCGTGGCCGGCTCGCCGGCGGCCGGCAGGGGCGGCAGCTTCGGCAGCATCCGCAGCGCGCTCTCGTGGAACAGCAGCGGTGCGCCCTCGCGGCGCTCGCAGTGCACGACCTCGCCGAGCAGCACCTCGTGGTCGCCGGCGACCATCACGCTGTACATCTCGCACACCAGCAGCGATAGCCAGCCGTCGAGGATCGGGACGCCGTCCGGGTCGATCGAGTGCGGCACGGCCTGGAAGCGCTTCGCGTCGCGGCCGACGAACGCCCGCGCGTGCTCGACCTGGTCGTGGGCCAGGATGTGGATCGCAAAGCGACCCGAGCGCTTCGCCGCCTCGGCGGTGCGTGCGTGCCGCTGGCAGCAGACGAGGACGATCGGCGGATCGAGCGAGACGCTCGTGAACGAGTTCGCGGCCATCCCCACCAGGGTGCCGTCGAACTGCGACGTGACGATCGTGACGCCCGTCGGGTACGACGCCATGACGGCGCGCAGCACGCCGCCGTCGATGGTTGGCCGCTCGCGTTTGTGGCCGGTCACGCATGCATCCTACGTCTGCAGGTCGGGTCGCAGGTCCCAGGTGCGTGTGAGCGCCTGGATCGCGCGGTAGTGCCGGCGGCGCACGATCGGCCGCAGGACCCCGAACCACGCAAGCATGCCGGCGGGGACGATCAGCAGCAGCCCGCCGGGCTTCTCGAGGATGGTGTAGAGGACGAACAGCCCGTACGCCAGGCCGACGGCCCAGCCGACCATGCGGTAGTTGCGGTCGAGCCGGCGGATGGCCGCGTAGTCGCCCTCGGGGACGCTGTTCGTCGACCACCGGAGGCCGCACTCGCACTGGTAGCTCTCGCCGTACGCCACCTGCCGGCTCACGCCGCAGTCGCAGGTGACCGTGATGCGCGGGGCGCGAAAGAGCTTCACGGCGACATTGTGGTGGCGCTCGTCGCGCCCGGCAAGGCGGGCCGATGTGTGGAGACCGCTGCGTTCCGGCACCCTCGCGTGGACGTTCGCTCCTTGACAGCCCACGGCTGAGCGGTTTCTATGGCCTCATCCGGGGCCGGGAGCCCCGGTGTTCGAGGGAGGAGTTGCCTGTGGCTACGGCTCACGTCGAGGAGCGAGAGCTCCTCCAGGCCATGCGTTGGTACGACGGGTTCGTCGTGGCGCTCGCCAATCCGAGCTTCCTCCTGACCTCGCTCGGACTCTCCGTGCTGTCGTTGGGCGGCTGGGGCGCGATCATCGTGTGGAGCATCTCGATCATGGTCGGCGGCCTGCACAACAACATCTACGCCGAGGTCGCGGCGATGTTCCCGAAGCTCTCGGGAGGCGTCGCGGTATACGCGCACGAGGCGTGGAAGCGCTACACCACGTTCGTCGGCCCGATCGCGGCCGTCGGGTACTGGCTCGGCTGGTCGGTCGTGCTGGCGCTCAACTCGGTGATCGTCGGCGGCCTGCTGATCGGCGAGTTCTGGTCGGGCGCGACGTGGGGCACGAGCCACAAGTCGCTCATCCTCGGCGTCAACTTCGACGCCAGCCCGGCCATCTGGGTCGGCGCCGTCATCATCCTCGGCATCTGGGCGGCGAACGTGTTCGGTGTCCGCCCGGCCGTCTGGACGGGCTACGTCACGGGCGCCTGCCTGCTCGTGCCGCTCGCCGTCGTCATCTTCCTGCCCTACCTGACGGGCGACTTCAACTCCGCCAACCTGCACAACAACATCGACTGGGGCGCGACCGGCGCCACCGGCTGGCAGCTCGTGATCGGGTGGCTCTACATCATGTGCTGGTCGTCGTACGGGTTCGAGTGCTGTGCCTCGTTCGCACCCGAGTACCACGACCCGGCGAGGGACACTGCGAAGGCGCTGCGAGCCGCGGCGGTGTTCTGCATCTTCGTCTATGCCCTGTTCCCGCTCGGCGCGATCGGCACGTTCGGCGACCAGAACATCACGGTCGACAACGCCCTCACGTTCTACAAGGACGTGTTCGACCAGCTGCTCGGCGGAGGCTCCTCCGTGCTGGTGCTGCTGCTGTGCGCCGGCATCGTGCTGTCGATGAACACGGCCACGATGGACGGATCCCGCGCGTTGTACGGCATCTCCCAGGACGGCATGACGATCCGCTGGCTGGGCAAGCTGAACCGCAACAACGTGCCGGGCAACGCGATGACGCTCGACGCGGTGCTGAATCTCTGCCTGCTGTTCCTCGCGGTCGGCATCTTCGGCTCGGGCTACCTGAAGATCCTCGCGGTCTCGAACTTCGGCTACGTGCTCTCGCACATCTTCGCGATCAGCGGCTTCCTGCTGCTGCGCAAGGACCGGCCGGACTGGCCGAGACCGATCCGCCTCGGATCGATCTGGAAGCCGATCGCGGTGCTCTGCATCGTCTACGACATCATCCTGCTCGTGATCGGGTCGTGGGCGGGTGCGATCACCGGCTACGACGCGCCCGGCACCCATACGAGCCTGTGGTGGGCGCTCGCGGTGCTCGTGATCGCGGTGCTGCTGTACCTGTACCGCGTGATCGTCGAGGACAAGACCTCGGTGCCGATGCGAATCGAGACGCCGACGATGCCGGAAGAGGCCGCAGTCACGACGGTCTAGCGGCGTCCCGCAGAACGACGAGGGGTCTCGGAGCAGCAGATCCGAGGCCCCTCTCTGCGTGAGCGGCGCCCGCCAGCTCGTGCCGATACGCACTGGGGTCTGACCCCGAAACGCCCGGCCACGGGGGTCAGACCCCAGAACGCAACGTGCCGGAAGGCGCGCATCTTTTGCGATCTGGCACGCGGCGTTCGGATACGGCGCGGAGCGTGACGGCTCGGTGCGAGCTTGGCGTGGTGGACTGGCGGGGTGCGATCTGCGCCCGTGGCGGGCGCGGCGGTGCCGGCTCGCTTGGCCGCGGCGATCGGCCGCAGTTCCCGGCGTCACCGACCCGGGGCACCAGGACGACGATGAGGCCCCGGAGCAGCTCGCACCGAGGCCCCACCCCGCGTCCTACGACCTAGGCGTCCGCCTCGCTCAGCAGCCGCTGCGCGAACTCGCGCTTCTCGTCCGGCGTGAGCTTCTTCGTCTCGTTCGTGACGGCGCGCCAGTTGACGACCTGGTTCCAGTAGTCGAGCGACTCCATGCCGAGCAGCGCCGTCTTGCCAACGAACTGCCGCAGCACCTCGTTCGTCGGGCCCATCACCCAGCCGGCCTTGCCGTCACGCAGGTAGCGCTCGAGCTGCAGTGGCTCCTTCTTGAACCCGGAGCCGCCCGTGCAGTGCAGCATCTTGTCGACCACGTACGCGACGTTCTTCGCGGCCGCGAACTTGAGCTGCCACAACCACGGCAGGAAGTCGCCGCGGGCGTACTCGCCCGACGCGAGCACCTTCTGGCCGCCGTCGGTGACCTCGTCCAGCGCGCGGGCGATGGAGTAGTTCATGCAGCGCGCGGCGTTCGTGTCGATGATCGCCTCGCCGACGGCGTCCTGGATCGTCGGGTAGTCGCAGACGCGCAGGCCGACGTCCTTGTGGGTGCGCCGCGTCGTGTGCCGGATGGCGATGTCGATCGTGCCGAGCGAGATGCCGTTCCAGCAGCCGGACGAGCCGACCAGGAAGAACGGATCGACGGCCTCGTCGTTCGACCACGCACCATCGCCGACCTTGCCGACCAGGTGGTTGTCGGGCATGAACTTGTTGTCGATCAGCAGCGATCCCGACTGGTTGCCGCGCAGGCCGAGCGCGTCCCACTCGCCCGGCTTCGCCTCGACGTCCTCGGCGTTGCAGACCCACACCGACAGGTCGGAGTACTCCTTGAAGTCCGGCGACGTGGTCTGGAAGACGTAGAAGTCGGCGAACCCGCCCGACGTCGTCCACGACGCCTTCTTCGTGACCATGTAGCCGCCGTCGGTGCGCGTCGCGCCGGAGGCCATCGGATACCAGAAGTGCGAGCCGGTCTCGGGGTCGGAGTACGACAGCGTGCCGAGCCGGCGCTCCGGTACGACCTTCTTCAGGTACGTCTCGATCTGGTACTCGGTGGCACACAGCCGCAGGGCCTCGACGGCGCTGATGTGCATCACGTAACACATGGCGCAGGAGGGGTCGCCATACCGGGCGATCGTCTCCACCGTGGCCGCGAACATCACATGGCCCTGCGCGAGGCCGCCCCACTCCTTCGGCAGCAGCAGACCGAGAAACGGGCCGAGCGCCTCGAGGCCCTTGCGCGGGAACGTCGACGTCCGGTCGTTCGAGTCGGCGTGGGGACGGATATCGCGCTCGCAGATCTCGATCAGCTGCTGGCGCAGCTCCTTCTGCTCCTCCGTGAGGAAGAAGGTCGGATCGAAGAGCGGGTCGAGCCCCGACTTCGCCTGATCTGCAACCTGTGCCATATACGCACTCCTTCGCCTAGTCGGGTCGCCGCGGAGATTCTGTCACGGCCGTGGAAGTAAAATCGCCGTGAGCTGTTCGCGGATCTCGCGAAACGGCTCGCAGCCTGACGCGTCGACGGCCCAGCCGTCGGCCTCGATCGCCGTCCCGCACACGCGGTCGCCGACCCGCGACTGCGCGATCACGGCCAGCGCGTCGCCGTTCGGCGCCGGTCGCTCCGTGCCGAGCGCGTCGGCGAGCAGCCCGAGGTCGTTGCGGTGTGCAACGCACACGTACGCGTCGGCGTCATGCACCTTGCCGGTCTCGACCAGGTCGTCCAGTCCGGCACGCACCAGGGCGGAGGTCGTGCCGTCCAGGGCCTGCACCACCCAGCCGCCCTCGGCGTGGAGGAAGACCGTCGGCTCCAGGCCGTGACCGGTCGCCGGCCCCGCCTGAGCGAGGACGCGCTCCACCAGTGGATGTAGCTGGTTGCGCTCGAGCATGACCCTACTTGCGAGTCGATCGTACCCACCGGGCCGCGATCGGCATATGTGCGAACCGTCCACCCCGGCGCGCCCTGGCAGCACGGTATCGCCGTTGCCGATGCACCCCGCCTCCCGTACCCTCGCGTATCCGGGGAGGCGTTTTCGCCACCCCGGATGCTGCTGCTGGAGCAACAAGGAGGCTGGGCGATGACCGATCTCGAGCGTTTCGTCGATGCGGAGGGTCGCGACGAGGCCGTGCGACGTGTTCGCGAGACGATCGACGCCAACGGCATCGAGTACATCTACTACCAGTTCGTCTCCGTCACCGGCCGGATCATGGGCAAGGGCATCCCGGCGAAGCACTGGGAGACCACGTCCCGGAAGGGATTCCAGCTGGTCTACGGCGCGATGGCCAACCTGTTCGTCGACCGGCACGGCGAGTACATCGGGTACGGCCCCGAGGCGATGGAGCTGGTCGGTATTCCGGAGCCCGATACGTTCATGCAGCTCCCGTGGGACAAGCGCGTCGCCCGCGTCTGGTGCACCTGCTTCCGCAACCGCGAGGAGCGCACCGACCCCGGCGCGTACCTGACGGCCGACTGCCGCGGCAACCTCCAGCGCATCGCCGGCGAGTTCGAGGAGCGCACCGGCCTGCACCTGCGCGCCGGCACCGAGCCCGAGATGATGTGGCTGAAGATGAACGAGGACGGCACGCCCGCCGTCGAGGGCGTCTCGAAGCCCTACTGCTACCACATCGACCAGTTCTCCGAGTTCCAGCCCATCATCCACAAGGTGATGGAGTACTGCGGCGGCCTCGGTCTGGACATGATCCAGGGCGACCACGAGGACGCCCCGGGCCAGCTCGAGCTGAACTTCCAGTTCGACCGCGCCGAGCGGACGGCCGACAACCTGTCCACCTTCCGGCAGGTCTGCAAGCAGGTCGGGCGCGAGTTCAACGTCTTCCCGTGCTTCATGCCGAAGCCGTTCATGGGCGTGTCGGCGAACGGTTGCCACCACAACATCTCGCTCTGGCGCGGCGACGAGAACACGTTCATGCCCGAGGGCGACGACATGCAGAAGCCGTCCCAGATCGGCCTCTACGCGATCGGCGGCATCATCAAGCACCTCGGTGCGCTGACGGCGATCACCGCGCCGACGGTGAACTCCTACCGCCGCCTGTGGGACACGGGCTTCTGGGCGCCGGTGTTCGCCGACTGGGGCTTCCAGAACCGCACCACGGCGCTGCGCGTGTCGGCTCCGGGCCGGTTCGAGTACCGCTCTGTCGACTCGGCGGTCAACCCGTACCTGTCGCTCGCCGCGCTGGTCATGGCGATGGACGACGGCATCACGAACAAGATCGACCCGGGCATCCCGGAGGAGCGCAACATCTACGAGGCGATGCAGAGCGGCAAGGAGGTCAAGCGGATCCCGATGACCTTCGGCGACGCCCTCGACGCTCTCGACGCCGACCCGCTGATCCAGTCGGCCATGCCGGGCGAGATGTTCAAGGTCTTCCGGCACTACAAGCGCGACGAGTGGGAGCGGTACTGCGCGACGGTCTCGGACTGGGACCGCGAGGAGTACCTGGACATCCTGCCGTAGCCCGCGCCCATCGCCACCGAACGGAGACACACATGTGCGGAATCGCGGGGATCATCTACCGCTCCGGAACGCACGACATCGGCAAGGACATGATCGCGATGCTCCAGTCGATGAAGCACCGCGGCCCTGACTCGACCGGCTACGCCCTCTACGGGCAGGCCGCGAACGACCGCGTCGTGATGCGCTACAAGCTGGCCGACGCCAACGACCCGCGGGACTTCGAGTTCCAGGCGCGTCTCAAGAAGCACCGCGACGAGGTCGAGTCGCGCATCACGCGCGCCGGCGGCAAGATCGAGTCGGTCGAGGCGGAGACGGAGTACGCCTTCCGCGCGGTGGTGAACTACACCGGCGACCTGAAGACGCTGGTCGACTTCATCGAGGACGTACCGAGCGCCGAGGTGCTGTCGATCGGGAGCTCGCTCGAGATCGTGAAGGATCTCGGCGACGCCGAGGCCGTCGGCGAGCAGTACTCGCTGGGCGCCTTCACCGGCACGCACGCGATCGGCCACGTCCGCATGGCGACCGAGTCCGACGTCGACATCTCGGGTGCGCACCCCTACTGGGCGTACCCGTTCTCCGACGTCGCGGTGGTGCACAACGGGCAGCTGACGAACTACTTCTACTGGCGTCGCCGGCTGGAGCGCAACGGCCGTCGCTTCCAGTCCGAGTGCGACTCCGAGATCATCGCCGTGTACCTCGCCGAGAAGATGAGCGAGGGCCTCAGCCTGGAGGCCGCCATGCGGCAGAGCCTCGAGGACCTGGACGGCGTCTTCACGTACATCTGCGTCACGAAGGACGCCCTCGGCGTCTGCAAGGACGAGCTGGCCGCGAAGCCGCTCGTGCTGTTCGAGTCCGACGACCTCGTCGCGCTCGCCTCGGAGGAGATCGCCATCCGCGCGATCATCGACCACGAGATCGATACGTACGACCCGTACGAGTCGGAGGTGCTGGTGTGGAATCTCTAGTTGGTGAACGCGGCATCTCGTACGATGCCCGCGGTCTCGCGGAGCCGAACGCGGAGGCGCCCAAGATCTCCGAGATCTCGGGCGGCTCGGCAGTGTTCGACGCCAAGGAGCTGTCGACGCGCAAGATCAACCTCGAGCTCCGCTGGCTGATCTACGAGCAGGGCATCCGCGACGTCACCGTCAAGAATCCCGGCTCTCGGCACTCGCTCGGCGTGGGCATCCTGCAGCGCTGCAAGATCACGTTCGAGGGCAGCCTCGGCTACTTCGGCTGCGGCCTGATCGACGGTCCCGAGATCCACATCAAGGGCCGCGTCGGCTGGTCGTCGTGCGAGAACATGATGTCCGGCGTCGTGATCGTGAACGGCAACGGCGGCTCGCTCACCGGCGCCGCCATGCGCGGCGGCGATCTGGTCGTCCACGGCCGCGTCGGTGCCCGCACCGGCATCGACCAGAAGGGCGGCACGATCATCGTCGGCGGCTCCGTCGGGTCGAACACCGGCTTCATGATGCAGCGCGGCCGCATGATCATCTGCGGCGACGCAGGCCCGGGCCTCGGCGACTCCATGTACGACGGCACGATCTACGTGGCCGGCAAGGTCAAGTCGCTCGGCGTCGACTGCGT
>JBBQFB010000033.1:0-24278 GCA_038321545.1 Gaiellales bacterium | reverse complement strand
CGGGTTCCCGCGGACAAACCACGAGGCGTCGCTGCTCGTGATCGAGACGCTCTTCGGCTGGGTGTCCGACGCCGGCGCGGTCTGCGACGCGCTTGCCGCCGTCTCCCGTCAACACGCGACGAACCGGCATGATTCGGGGTCGCCCGGCGAGCATGGTTGACACGGCAGCCGAACTCATCGAGTCGCGCACGGCCGCTGCGCGACACGGTGGTACCATGGACGCTCGTACGGGGCCCAAACACTTCGCCTCTCCGTCGACCTCAACCTCCGGTCGGCATCGCTGCGCACCAGCGCGGCGACCCTACGATCTGGAGGTGGTCATGCCGGACGACGAGGGCCCATGTTCCTGATTCGGGGCACCCTTCACAAGCTGGTCGCCGTGATCTACCTGATCATCGGCTTCGTCGTGGCGAGCTCACACAAGTACCTGGCCCACCTGGACGCGGCGAAGCCGCTCCTCTCCGCCGCCCTCGCCGTCGCGCTCTGGCCGCTCGTCCTGCTCGGCGTCAGCGTTCACATCAAGTGACGGCCGGCGAGCCGCACTCATCGTCCACGGCGGCGAGGAACCCGCGGGGCTCGTCGTCGCCACCCGGCCTCGCTGAGATCGCCGACGATCCGGCGATCATCTGACGCTCCAGAGCGCGACTTGGCCATCGCCCCTGCCGTTTCCGCACGGGACTGATCCGGAAATCGGGTGATCGAGCAGGCCGTCGTGCATCGTGCGCGACGCTGTGCGCTCGGGGATCGAGCGGTGGACGCGTACGTGCATTCGCGAACGGACGAGACCGACCGGTTGCGTTCCGCTCCCGGGTCAAACACCTACGGAAGCAGTGAGCGCCACGCGGCCGAAACACCGGTCGGATACAACGCAACGGCGCTGTGGACGCTCCGCCACTCCGCCGGTGGGAGGCCGAGCTCGGTCGCCGCGATCGAGGGTATTGCGAAGATGCCCGGATCGTCAGACGTGCACCGGAAGGCGAGCGCTATCTCATGGCCCTGGCGACCCGCATAGGTGAAGATGTTCTCGACGACCCGGAGGCGCTCGTGCACTCGCACTGCGAGGGAGTACTCCTCGAGGAGCTCACGCCGCACCGCTTCGCTCGCGGCCTCACCGAACGAGACCTCGCCTCCGATCAGGCGGTGAAACTCCTCGTGGGATCCTTCGTGCCGCCCGGGCTGCACGAGGAGACTCCCGTCGGCCGGGCGCACGAGAACCGCCAGGGCGACGACGCGAGGCCGCGCACCCATCCCGGCTGGAGACTTCGCGGTCGTGGTCAGAGGAGAGCCTTCATCGCATCGGACTCTACGCCCGCTCGCGCGGATTCCGGCGACGCGCCACCATGGACTGCCGATCCTGCCGCGAAACTGGTCGGCTAGCAGCGGTATCACGCCCGGCTCTGGGCCCTCTCTAGGGGTGTCACGAGAAGGAGTGTGCCGACGTGATGCACGAAACCGGCCGGAGTCCCGGCCAACGGACGCGAGTCGTCCGCGACGACGATCTGGCCCAGCTGCTCCGCGAAGGGCGCAAGGCCGCGCGGGAGCCGATCGAGCTCCACCTCGACGCCGTCTCCGAGCCCGACGCTGCGCGCGCGGCGGAGCGGCTGACCGAGCTCGGCGCCGACTGCGGGTGCGCCTGGGGCGCCCGGGCCATGTTCGCCGGCCTCGGCGTGTCGGTGATCGCGATCGCGGCGGTCGACGACGTGCGATCGACCGACTTCCTGTTCCACCTACCGCTCGCGCTCGCCGCGGCCGTGCTGTGCGCGGCCGCCGGCAAGGCGGTCGGGCTCCACACGGCCAGCCGGCGCTATCGCCGCGAGGTCGAGTGCCTGCTGCAGCGCGCGACCCGTCCCCTGCAGGAGGCCTGAGATGCCTGGAATCTGGTCGTCCATTCCGTCCATCTGCTCGTCCATCCGCACGGTCGCCTACGCGCACTGTCGCTCGTGGGCCGATGCCGGCTACGCTCGCTGCACGCGGTGGGCCGACGAGGGCTCGAGCCAGTGCAGCTCGTGGGCCGACCGAGGCTCGAACCAGTGCAGCTCGTGGGCCGACCATGGCCGCAACGAGTGCAGCTCGTGGGCCGATCACGGGCACAACAAGTGCTGCGATTGGGCCCCGTGCTCGTGGTTCTGCGACGCCTTCTACTGGGTCGCGAACTGGGTCTGCCAGGGCTGGTACTGGGTTGCGAACTGGGTCTGCCAGGCCTGGTACTGGGTCGCGAACTGGGTCTGCCAGGCCTGGTACTGGATCGCCAAGTGGGTCTGCAAGGCCTCGTACTGGGTGGCCCAGTGGGTCTGCCTGGCGTGGGAGTGGGTCACGCACCTGTTCTGCTCCGGCAACGCCGGCCCCGTCTTCCTGCTGACCGACGGCACCGTGCTGCTGAACGAGAACGCCTCCGGCTACGGCACCCGCAGCTGGTGGAAGCTCCAGCCCGACGTCACCGGCACCTACACCGGCGGCACGTGGACGCGCGTCGCCGACTCGAACGTCGGTCGCAAGTACTTCGCGTCGGCCGTGCTGGCCGACGGGCGCCTGGTCGTCTGCGGCGGCGAGTACAGCGACGCGAGCGGCTCCAACCAGCAGGACGAGTCGACCACGGCGGAGATCTACGACCCGGTCGCCGACATCTGGACGGTGCTCGCCTCGCCGCCCGGCGCAACGCAGATCGGCGACGCCCCATGCTGCGTGCTGCCCGACGGGCGGCTGCTGGTCGGCGAGATCGACAACCGCAACACGTTCTTCTTCGATCCCGCCACCGACACGTGGACGGCGGGCCCCGCCAAGGGAACCACGCCGTCCGAGGAATCGTGGGTGCTGATGCCCGACGGAACCGTCGTGACGCCGCAGACCTCGAGCATCCCGAACGCCGAGAAGTACGACCCGGCCACCAACAGCTGGATCTCGGCCGGTGTGCTGCTCGGCAACCTCGTAGAGACGTCGTCGTTCGAGATCGGCCCCGGCGTGCTGCTGCCCGACGGCCGCGCGTTCTTCGTCGGCGCCAACGCCGGCAACACGGCGCTCTACACGCCTGGCGCAACGGCTGCCGCGGCCGGTAGCTGGGCGGCAGGGCCGGCGATCCCGAACCGGCCCCGCGACACGCGGGCGCAGGGCTCGAAGGACGGACCGGCGGCACTGCTGCCGGGCGGCAGCGTGCTGTTCGCCGTCGCGCCGGTCGACGGTGTGAAGGGCAACTACCTGTCGCCGTGCACGTTCTACGAGTGCGACGGGACGACGCTGACGCGGGTCACGGATCCGCCGAACGCCGACTGCGCGACGTACTTCGGCCGGCTGCTGCCGCTCCCCACCGGCGAGATCCTGTGGGCTCGTGAGGACCATGACGAGATGTACGTGTACGCCTCCGCCGCCCAGCCGCAGGGCGCGTGGCGGCCGGTGATCACCGGCAGCCCCGCAACCATCGTCCCCGGCGCGACCTTCACCCTCACCGGGCAGCAGCTGAACGGGCTGTCCCAGGCGCAGGGCTACGGCGACGACTACGCGGCGGCGACCAACTACCCGCTGGTGCGGATCACCAACCTCGTGACCGGACACGTCCGCTACTGCGACACGTTCGGCCACAGCACGATGGCCGTCGCAACCGGTACTGCCACGGTCTCGACCACGGTCGACGTGCCCGCCGACCTCGAGCTGGGCGCGTCCGAGATCGAGGTGGTGGCAAACGGCATCGCCTCGGAGCGCGTCGGCGTCCGCGTCACGCGGAAGCGGCGTGACGCCCTCGAGAGCCAGGGTCGCCCCGAGCGCGAGATGGTCGGCGACTGACGCCACCGATCGAGGGGGCCGTCGCACGACGGCCCCCTCGATCACCCGATTTCCGGCATCTCGCCGGCCCCTGCCAGCGGGGCCTGCACCAGGATCGACCGGTGGGTCAGGTGGGCGAGGGAGGCTGCCGACCGCCCTTCGCGATGCCGATCCCGGCCTCGCGGGCACGCACGATCGCCTCGGCCCGGTGGGCGACGTGGAGCTTTGTGAGGATGTTCGAGACGTAGTTCCTCACGGTCTTCTCGCTGAGGGTGAAGCGCTGGGCGATCTGCGCGTTGGGGCGGCCTTCGGCGATCAGGACGAGGATCTCCCGCTCGCGGGCGGTCAGCTCGGGGAACGGGATCGGGGATACCGGTGCGGCGAAGAACTCCTGGAGGCGCCCGGCGACGCCCGGGCCGAGAATGGCGCCGCCCGCCGCGACCGTCGCGATCGCGTGGAGGATCTCGTCGGCGGTCGACTCCTTGAGGATGTAGCCGCGGGCCCCCGCGCGCAGCGACGAGAAGACGAGGTCGTCGTCGTCGAACATCGTCAGCATCAGCACGGAGGTGCCAGGGCATTCCGCGGCGATGCGTGCGGTCGCGTCGATCCCGTCGACGCCGGGCATGCGCACGTCCATGAGGATCACGTCGGGTTGCTCGGAGTGGGCGAGCGCGATCGCCTCGGCGCCGTTGGCCGCGGTGCCGACGAGGACCGCCGTGCCGGAGTCGCGGATCGTGCTGCCGAGGCCGTTCCGGTAGACGGGGTGATCGTCTGCGACGACGACCCGGATCGGCTTGCTCATGCGCCGAGCGGCAGGATCGCGAGGACGCGGGTGCCGACCGGCTGGAGCCGCTCGACGACGAGGCTTCCGCCGAGCTCGAGCGCTCGCTCGCGAATCGAGGTGATGCCGATGCCGGCGTCGTAGTTCTCGGGCACGCCGATGCCGTCGTCCTCGACCTCGACGCGTAGGCCGTCACCGATCGACAGGCGCACCCGGCACTCGCCTGCGTCTGCATGCCGGGCGGCGTTGGTCAGCGCCTCGAGCGCGATCCGGTACGCGGCGACCTCGACGGCGGCCGAGAGCGCGGGCAGCTCGGGCGGGGCGTCCATCGTGCCTCCGAAGCGCTCGACCTGCGCTCGCAGCGCGCCGACGAGGCCGAGCTGATCGAGCGCCGGCGCCCGCAGGTCGTGCGCGATGCGGCGAATCTCGACGACCGACTGCTGCGCCGCCAGGCGCAGCTCGCCGAGCTCGCGGTCGGCCCTTTCAGGGTCGAATCGCAGCGACCGTCGCGCCGCGTCGATTCCAAGCGCGATGCCGGCGAGGCTCGGGCCGAGACCATCGTGCAGATCACGCCGGACACGCTGCCGCTCCTCCTCGCGCGCCACCACGAGCTGCTCCCGCGAGCGCACGAGGTCGCGGGTCAGCAGTACCTCCCGCGCGGCGACGGCGACGTGGTGCGACAGCTCGCCGAGGAGCCGGAGATCGCCCGCGCCGAACTGCTCGCCGGGCGCACGCGACTCGCACACCAGCCGGCCGAGCCGCTCGCCCTGGAGGCTGAGGACCACCTCGTGCTCGACACCGAGCCCGGGGCGGCCGTGCTGGGCGGCGAGCTCCCCGTGCAGCTCGACCGCCACGTAGGGCAGGTGCAGGCATTCACCGACCGTCCGGACCACCGTCGGCAGCATGTCGGTCGCCGCGGCGACCGCGTCGAGGCGGCTCGAGAGCCGTGAGATCGCGACGTAGGGATCGTCTCGATCGCCGTAGAGCAGGCGGTTCACCGAACGCTGCAGCACGTCGCGCAGCGGCAGCGCGGCGAGCGCCACGACCGCGCCCACGGCGATCGCCGAGGCGTCGCCCGAGACAAGGTGGCTGGACGCAGCGGAGAGCGCGAGGTAGAGCAGGACGACGAGCACCGTCAACGCGCCATAGACGGCCGCCCGATTGATGCCGAAGCGCAGATCGAAGAGCCCGTAGCGAATCACGCCGATGGCGGTCGCGACCGCCATCGCGACGACGCCGATGCACTCGAAGCCGAAGACGAAGATCGTGTTGCCACCGCTCGCCGCGAACGCGATGCAGCCGATGTAGGAGAGGGCGACGATCGTCGCCGGGACGCTGGCCAGCCGCAGCATCTGTCGCTCCTCGCCCTCCGCTCGCCGCATGCGGCCGACCAGCGAGAGCGCGCCCAGCGCGGCCACGGGGAACATCAGCAGCAGGGCTGGCCCGTAGATCACATCGGCGACCGCAGCGAGGCCCCAGGGCGCTGCTCCGGGATTGGCCCGCGGCCAGTCGAAGTACTCGGGCTTGAACGCCAGCCCGAGCGTGAGGCTCGCGAGCATGAGACAGGCGAGCGCAGCCGCGCCGCGGAAGCGCCTGCTGGAGAGCCGGCCGTCGGGGAACAACAACACCCCGAAGCCGGCGATCAGCGGCACCGACCATACCCAGAGCCAGCTCTCGAGCCACGCGACCAACCCCGCCGCCGGCAGCGACTCTCCGCGCGTCAGGGCGAGGTAGGCGTACGACGCCGCGAATCCCCAGGCGGCGAGCGCAACGCCCGCCGCGAGGAAGATCCATCCGACCGGGTTGCGGGGCCGGCGCGCGCCCACGTAGGCGCCGACCGCGGGAACCACCGCGAACGCCGGTCCGAGGACCGCCGCGGCGATCGTCGCCAGGGCCGGCGTGTGCACCGCGAGCAGCACCGCCCCGACGTCGAGGAGGGCGATCACCGTCAGCGATGCCCGGGCGATCACCTGATGCGACTCGCTCACTCGCACGATTCTCGCCCTCCTCGACGACCAGCGCAACACGGCGTTCCCGTCAGGCCGGTACGGCCGACGACACCCGCCGCTCGGCGCTGGCCACCTGCACGTCCCACCCCGCGACGTAGACCCGTGCGCAGACCGCGAATCCGACCAGCAGCAGCACCCACGCACCCATGTCGCCGAGCTTGAAGTCGGCCAGGAACGCGGCCAGGTGGAGCGGCATCGAGAGCGCGATACAGAGCGCTGCCCAGCGCGGAATAGCACGCGCCCGCCAGAGTGCCGCACCGAGCAGCACCGTGCCGAGAAGGTGCCCGGCGATGAACGCCCCGATGGTGCCTGCGACGAGCGGCTCGTTCGACCACGTGGTCGCGATCGCCGCGCCCTGCCCGGCGGCGTACACCTGACGGCCGGCCACGGCGAACAGTGCATCCTGCGCGGCGAGCATCACGATCGCGCTCCAGCCGATCAGCGAGACGACCCCGGCAAGCAGCGCCAGCACCGGTGCCCGCCGCCAGGCGAGCACGGTCGCGCCCAGCGCTGCGGGCACCAGCAGGAAGAGGAACGCGTCCGCGATCAGCACTGCCCGCGTCGCGCCCGGATTGCTTGCGTAGTCGGCGACCGAGCGAGCGATCGATGCCGTCGCCGGCGACGGCAGCGACCCGCGCACGACCATGCCGGCGAGCGGCCCACCGACGAGGCACCCCGCGACGATCAGCCGCGCGATGCGATCCACCCTGGGTGAACGAACCTGTTGCACGTGTCCTCCTCGACGAATTCGAACCGATGCCATCGAGCGTGCAAGACGCCATTCCCACCCACCAGAGGCAGACGTCCCGTCTCCACTGGGAGATTCGCCGGGCGCCGCTCGAGTCGGTCCCGTTCATGCCTCGATCCTCGCCTGAGTCTCCCCACGGGAGACAGAGCGAAGCCACCGCCGGTTGGCTGCGAGGCGCCCTACACGACCGATCGCAGGGATGGCAGCACGGCCGCGCACTGCTCGATGGCGGTGCGGATGCGCGGCAGGATCGTCCCCTCGCGGGTGACGGGACCGCCGGCGCGCTGTGTGAGCGGACCGCCGAGCCGCTCGTGGAACCACCCGATCTCGACCAGCGGCCGGACGAGGAGGAAGACCGGTAGCAGCGCGACGTCCTCCTCTCCGAGCTGGCGGACTGCCTGGTAGCCGGCCAGCAACGCCGCCCGCAGCTCCTCGAACCGGGGGTCGCCGAACCGCTGCGTGAGGCCGCTCGCGAGGTCGTACATGTGCCAGCCGTATGCCGTGTCGTCGAAGTCGATCGCCGCGACGCCACCGTCCTGCACGAGGACGTTCTCGGCCAGGAGATCGGAGTGGATCACGCTGTAGCGGCCCGGCCGCTGCCCGTAGTCCCGCAGCAGGCCGTGGATGGTGCGGCGCGCTCCGGACACGATCTCGCGCTCCCCCGGCGTCAGCTCCGGCACCTCCCAGAACCGCCCCCACCACGGATCCTCGCCGACGAGGCCGTCCGCGTCGAGCGCGTGCCGGTCGAACGCCTCCGGCGTCCGCCAGTCGGTGGCCTGCGCGTGCATCTGCGCCATCAGCCCGCCCAGCGCGGCGAACAACGGCACGGGGTCGCGTTCCCCGGCCGCGAGCACCTCGTCGAGCGGCTCGCCCTCGAGCCACTCGATCAACCCGACGTGGCGCGTCTCGCCGGCGTCGCCGTAGGGCACCGTCGCGTACCCGGCGCCGGCCGTCGTGGGCACCGGTCGCGGTGTCGCGATCGCGGCGTCGCTGAGCGCCGTCGTCCAGGAGTTCTCGGCCTCCAACTCGGCCAGCGTGTGGTATCCGGGCCGGTGGATCCGCAACGCGTAAGAGCCTCCGTCCACCGTGTCCACGCGGTAGACGACGTTCTCCCGCGCCGAGACGAACGAGATTGCCGAGACCTCGAGCTCCCAGTGCGGCAGCGCCCGTCCGACGACGGCCTCGAGCACCGCATCCGGGTCAGGCATGGACGACCGCGACCGTGTCGGCGAACGCCTCCAGGAAGAGGTCGGCGTGCCGGCGTTCGAACACCAGCGGCGGCCTGATCTTCACGAGGTTGGCGTGGGCGCCGGCGTTCGAGACGAGGAAGCCGCGATCCTTCAGCGCGTTGGCGACCCGTACCGCGCCCGCCACATCGGGTTCCCTGCCGTCCCGGTCGATGACCCAGTCGATCCCCACGAACAGGCCGTGGCCGCGCACGTCGCCCATTGGCTCGCAGGTGGCAGCGATCTCGCGGAGCGCCGACCGCAGATACCCACCGACGTCCGACGCCTGCGCTGCCAGGCCGCGGTCCTCGAGCTCGTCGATCACCGCCATGCCGACGGCGGCGTGCACCGGCGTCGACGAGAAGGTGTTGAAGTACCCGGTCCGCTCGCGGAACACGCCGACCAGGTCGGCCCGTGCGGCGCAGGCCGAGAGCGGGTAGCCGTTGCCCATCGGCTTGCCCATCGTGACGATGTCCGGGACGACGTCCGTGACCTCGTATCCCCACCACTTGCCGGTCCGGCAGAAGCCGGCCTGGACCTCGTCCAGGATGACGACGCCGCCGGCCTCGCGGACCATCGCCGCGGCGCGCCCCATGAAGCCCGCGGGGATGTCCGGCAGTCCCTCGTTCGCGAGGATCGAGCACAGCAGCAGGCCCGCGAGCGGCGTTCCGGCGGCGGCGAAATCGTCGATCGCCGCGCGCACCTCCGCGAGGTAGCGCTCGCCGAGCGCCTCCTCGGACAGGCCCGCCTCGACGGGCCGGTACGCATCGGGAAACGGTATGGCGTGGATGTCGGGGCGGCCGCGGTGCGGGGCGTGCGTGAGCTGGCCCACGAGGGAGCTGTTGCCGTGATACGCGGCGTCGGTGCAGATGAAGCCGCGGCCGCCGGTCGCCATCCGGGCCATCTGCATCGCCATCTCATTGGCCTCCGTGCCCGTGCAGGCGAAGACCACCTGGGTGATCGGCTCGGCGTGGAGGGCGAGCAGTCGCTCGGCGTAGTCGAGGATCCGCGTGTCGAGATAGCGGCTGTGCGTGCTGTGCGTCGCCGCCTGCTCGGCGAGCGCCGCGACGACGCGCGGGTTGCAGTGCCCCACAACCGGAATGTTGTTGTACATGTCGAGGTACCGCTGGCCGTCGGCGCCGAACAGCCACGGCCCCTCGCCGCGGACCAGGTGGACCGGGGTCTCGTAGAAGAGCGGTGTCCCCTTGCCGAACAGCCGGTCGCGGCGCGCAACGATCTCCCCGATGGTCATGGCGAACCTCGTCTGGTTGAACGACGCGGCCGATTATCCCACGGCCAGGCGGCCCCGGTCATCAGACGGTGGGCCAGCTTGGATTCGCGCGGGAAGCGCCAGGCGCTCGAGGTCGATCGGGTGGTCGGGGAGGATGTCGGTGCCCTCGTCGGTGACGACGACATTGTCGGCGCGCAACATCAGCGCGCGCGGCCCCCTGGCGTCACCGGCCTCGATCGGTGACGACCGGTAGGCGGTCGGTTCCCGCCGCCGGCCGACCGGCACGGACTTGCTTCGTCGCTCTTGTACGTTGCGGCGAATGCGCCGGTGTCCGCGACCATGCGCCACGCGCGTCTCGCTGCCTCTCAGGGTGTGTCTCGGTCTAATGCTCGTTGCCGCGGTGACTTCGGCCTGCGGGAGCGATCAGGCGTCACGCTCTGGTGCGATCTTCTCCGCGGCACCGTCCGAAGCACCTCCCGCCCTCGCGATGACGAGGGTGGTAGCGGGGAACCCGACCCGCGGTTCGGTGCTGACGATCGACGTCCTCACGGGTACCGAGCGCGACCTCGTCCTGGACGATCAGGCGCCCGTCGCCGAGATCGGTGCGGTCTGGTCGCCAGATGCGCGACGCGTTGCCGTGACCCGGTCGCTCGGTACCCGCACCGGCGACCGCTTCGTGTACGAGGCGAGCGACATCTGGATCGCAGGCGCAGACGGGCACGCTCCGCGCCGGCTGACCCGCACGGAGGACGGATTCAGCCCCGTCTGGACCCGGGATGGACACGCGATCGCGTTCACTCACATGATGGTGCCGACCCGCAGTACATCGACCGGCATCCCCAGCTCGACCTCCGCGATCTGGCTGCTCCCCGTCGATGGCGGCGGTGAGACTCGCATCACCGAACCGCCGACCGGATCGATCGACCGCGCTGGGTCGTTCTCGCCCGACGGCTCGTCGCTCGCGTTCACGCGCTGCGACACCACCCGCCCGTACGCCCCGGTGCGGACGCCCAACCCCTGTGCGGTCCTCGTGACGCGTACGGACGGCTCAGACCTGCACCCGCTCGCCTCCCGCGCGCAGGATCCGGAATGGTCGCCGGACGGGGACACGATCGTCTACGCCAGCGACAGGGCCCAGACCGGTGTCATGAGCACCGGCGAGGACGAGACCGGCTACACCATGGACCTGTACCGAATCCGAGCCGACGGCAGTGCGGCCACCAACATCACCAACACCCCGAAGCTGTCCGAGACCGAGCCCCGCATCTCGCCGGGCGGCCTCCTGCTCGCCTACACCCAGCGCAACAGCGACGACTTCGACCGCCAGGTCGCGATCGCGAACGTCGACGCCACCTGTCCGCAGCAGCTCAAGCCCGACACACCGACGGACACGTCCGACTGGTACTCCGCGCCTGCCTGGCGACCCGGGTCGTCAGCGAGCGAGCAGCCACGCTCGTGCGGCCCGCTATGAGCCGGCCGAGCCGGCGCAGAATTTGGGCGGCAACGGCCGCAACGGCCGGAGTCTTCCCCCGCTGTGCGCGCCCGACGCGTGTGACGCGGCGGTGGTTCGACGCTGCGGCTGGCAGCCGGCGCCGTGGCGATCTATGATCGGCCAGTCGATCTGGGTAGAGAGGCTGGATGCCATGCTGCAGCCCGTCGGTCTTGATCAGGCGCGCAGGATCGCGCTCCGCGAGGGTTTCGCCGGAGAGTTGGTGGTGCCTGGCGATGGCGGCTACGACGTCTCCAGGGCCGTCCATAACGGACTGGTTGACAAGCACCCGGCGCTGATTGCCCGGTGCCGGTCGGCGACGGACGTCGCGACGGCGATCCGCCTGGCTCGCGACCTGGAGCTGGAGGTATCGGTCCGCGGCGGCGGGCACAGCGTGTCCGGGCGGGCCGTCACCGACGGCGGAGTGATGATCGATCTCGCGTTGCTCAGGGATGTCACGGTCGATCCCGAGGCGAGCGTCGCGACGGCGGCGGGCGGCGTCACATGGGGGGAGTTCAACACTGCCACGCACGCGCACCGCCTGGCCACGACCGGTGGCGTCGTGTCGACCACGGGGATTGCCGGCCTCACGCTGGGTGGCGGTCTCGGCTACCTGATGGCGAAATACGGTCTGTCCGCAGACAACCTGACGGCCGCGGACGTGGTGACCGCAGACGGGTCGCACCTGCGCGCGTCCGCCGCGAGCGAGCCCGACCTGTTCTGGGCGTTGCGCGGCGGCGGCGGGAACTTCGGCGTCGTGACCTCGCTCGAGTACCGCTTGCATCCGGTAGCCGAGGTCACCGCCGGACTGGTCGCCCATCCCTTCCCGGCGGCCGGTGAGATGCTGCGATTCTGGCGCGAATACACCGCCGACCTGTCGGACGAGCTGGTGACGTTCGCCGGCCTCGTGCATGCGCCGGATGGCTCGGGAGTACCCTTGGCGGCGATGGTCGTCTGCCACTGCGGGACGGCCGAGCACGCACAGGCTGAACTCGCCCCGCTGCTGGCGTACGGATCGCCGGCGATGGTGGCCGTCGACCGGATGCCGTATCCGGGTGCGAATCGGATGCTCGACGCCGGGTTCCCGCGCGGCGCCCGCAACTACTGGAAGTCGAGCTTCATGCAGGACCTCGACGACGATCTGATCGACGTCATGATCGAACGATTCGCACGAGCGCCGTCTGCCATGACCGCGATGATCTACGAGCACCTCCACGGCCAGGTCACGCGCGTCCCGGTGTCCGACGCCGCCTTCCCTCATCGCGAGCCAGGCTACAACCTGATCATGACCTCGGTCTGGACCGATGTGGCTACCGATGACCAGAACATCACCTGGACGCGGGACACGTTCGCAGCGATGCAGCCGCACTTCGCGGCTCGCCGCTACGCCAACTACCTCGATACGGACGACACCGGCGAGATCGTGCGATCGGCGTACGGCCCGAATCACGCTCGCCTGTCAGACATCAAACGCCGCTACGACCCCGACAACGTGTTCCACCTGAACCCCAACATCGAGCCCGCCTGAGCGTCCCGCGCGGCGATGGCGCGAGATCACGCCCGCCGCTTCGGGGTTCGTGGATCGCCCGCGCGTTCCACGAACCCCGAGCGTTCGTCATTGACGCCGTGCTCCGCCGTTAGACGGCGTCTGGCGCGGCGTCCGTCGGTCGTCGGCGGTAGGGAATGCGGAGCGCGGTGCTGGTCCAGCGGGGCATCCACCAGTTGGCGTCGCCGAGCAGGCGCATGAGTGCGGGCACCAGCACGGCGCGGATGACGGTGGCGTCGAAGATGATCCCGGCCGCGATGCCGATGGCGAGCGGCTTGACCTCGTAGCCGGGGCTCGTGGAGAGCACCAGGAAGGCGAACATCAGGATCAGGGCGCCGCTCGTGACGAGCTTGCCGGTTCGCGCGAGGCCCAGCTCGATCGCCTTGGCCGTCGAACCGGTCTCGTCGTACGCCTCCCGCATGCGGGACAACATGAAGACCTCGTAGTCCATCGAGAGGCCATACAGGAAGGCGAAGATCATCAGCGGGATGTAGGCGGTGACGGACTGGGTGGCCTCGATGTTCCAGAGTGAGGAGCCGTGGCCCTGCTGGAACACGAGGACCACGATCCCGAAGGCTGCGGCGAGCGAGGCGAGGTTGAGCAGCACGGCCTTGATCGCGAGCACGATCGAACGAAACGCCCGGGTGAGCAGGATCAGGGTCAGGATCAGCACCAGGCCGAGCACGTAGGGGAGGCTGCCGAACAGGGCGTGGACGAAGTCGCGGTCGACCGCGGCGACGCCGGTCAGCGTGCCGCCGGTGCCCACGAGCGCGGCATTGGAGCGATCGACGATCGCCTGGATGCCGGGAGCCGATCCATCGATCGCGGGAAAAGCCTCGACCAGTCCGTTCGGTCCCGCGTGCCACGTCGCGGGCGCGCTTGCTCCGACGATGCCGGGCACGGTCATGAGCGTTGCGGCAACCTGCTGGGCGTCGCCGCCATTCTCGACCAGCACGTTGAGCGGCTTCATGACGCCGGGGCTGATGCCCGCGTCGGCGAGCATCTGGCGCCCGTCGACGGCGGTGCCGGAACCCGGGAAGTTCGACAGCTGCGCCTCGTTCGGGTTCAGCTGCGTGCCGAACCCGGCGAGCACGGCGACGATCGCGATGCCGATGGCGGCGACGGCGACGGGCCGCCGGAGCACAAAGCGAGCCCACCGGCCCCACGCGCCGTCCTCGGCATGGCCACGGTCGATCAGGCGGCGCGGCATCACCCGGACGCTGTTGATGCGCCCGCCCAGCACGGCCAGCATCGCGGGCAGCAACGTGATCGAGGTGAGCACGGAGACGGCCGGGATCAGCATGCCGGCGATGCCCATCGAGCGGATCAGCGGCAGCGGCAGGGCGACCATCGACAGCAGGCCGATCGCCACCGTGGAGCCCGAGACGATCACCGAGCGACCGGCATGCGTCATCGTCTCGACGATCGCCGACTCGACATCGTGCCCTTCGCGAAGCTCGTCCCGGAAGCGGAAGATCATCAGCAGGGCGTAATCGATCGCCACGCCGAGGCCGACGAGCGCGATCAGGAACTGGACGATGATCGAGACGTCGGTGATGTAGGTGAGCGCCCAGACGAGCGTGAAGGTGTTGAGGATGGCGGAGATCGCGACGACGATCGGCAGCAGCACGGCCGGCAGCGTCCCGAACACGAACAGCAGGATCACGAGCGCGCCGACGCCGCCGATGGCCGCTTCGATCAGCACGGCCGAGCCCCCGCCCGTGTCGTGCTTCGAGGCCTCGCCCAGGGCGTCCCGGCCGGTGACGTTGACGGTGATGCCGGCCGGCAGTCCCTTCGCTGCTGCGGCGCGCATCGTCTCGGCGCCGCTCGGCACGTCCAGGCGGTCCGGGCCGGCCGGGTACACCTCGGCAAACGCCGTGTGCCGGTCGTCCGACACGTACATGAGGTTCCCGGTCGAGAAGTAGGAGCTCGTCAGAGCGCCGGGCAGGGCGGCCGCGGTGCGCTCGATCGCCTGCTCGACCGCCACGCTCCTCGTCGCGTCGCCGTCGGTGTGGAAGACGACGATGCTGGGGCTGCGGGCGCCGGCGCCGAGCGTGGCGAGCGTCCGCTGGCTCGCCTCGTACGCCGGCTTGCCGGGCACGGAGGTGCTCTGGAACCAGCGTGACGACACCTGTCCGGCAGCGAAGGCGCCGAAGACGGTCAGGACGAGCCACGCTCCGATCATCAGCCAGCGGCGGCGGACGGTCAGATGTGCAAGGCGGGTCAGCATGGAGGTCTCCGTTCGCGGTGGGCAGATGCGAGCACGAAGACAACGTAAATATCCCAAACGCATAGCGGAAGGCGCACCGGTTGCACGTTATTCCTGCACCCGACGCCATGCCAAAAGGCGCGGCCGGAGTCGCCCTCCCGCCGGCTAGGATGCCTCGGCGGCGAGGGGGAGTGCGACAGCTCGCCCTTCCCCCGCGCAACACGCGCGGACGCACCCGCGCAGCCATCGATGCGCCGGATCGGCGTCCAATCGTGGGTGCCAGAGCAGCGAGACGACGAAGTCCGGCGTGGCGACGGGAAGCGCGAACGTGTGCATTCCGTCCCTGAGTCCTTCGGTATGTCGCTCGGGGACGGTTGCGATCAGATCGCTTCCGCGCGCGACTGCCACGGCCGTCGCGAAGCCGCCGACAAACGTCGCGATCTCCCGCGTCACCCCGGCCTGTTCCAGCGTCTCATCGATCGGACCGCGATCGAGACCCTGCCGGGAGACGCCGATGTGCCGGCCGGCGGTGTAGCGAGCGGCGGTCATCGCGCCGTTTTCCAGCGGGTGCCCCGGACGCACGACGCCCACGAGGCGGTCGCGAAAGAGCGCCTGTGCACGCACCTCGGGACCGGTTGCCCCGTCGATGACGCCCGTTTCGAGGTCGATGGCGGCTTCGCGAAGGGACGCGCTGTCCTTGTCGGGCTTCTGGACGAAGCGCAGCAGCACCTTGGGCGCCGCGTCGCGAACGCGGGCGATCAGGTCGGGTCCGAAGGTCTCGACGAAGCCCTCGCTCGTCCGCAGTGTGAACGTCCGCTCGAGCTCGGTGAGGTCGGGCGCCTCGGCAGGGCACAGGACCGCCTGCGCCTCCTGAACGACCTGACCGACCCGCTCCCGGAGCTCGAGCGCGCGCGGCGTCGGAACGAGTCCACGGCCGGCTCTCACCAGCAGCGGATCGCCCGTGGTCTCGCGCAACCGGGCGAGTGCGCGGCTCATCGCCGATGGGCTCAGCTGCAGGCGTCGAGCCGCGCCCGCGACGCTGCCTTCGTCGAGCAGGACGTCCAGGGTGACGAGCAGGTTGAGATCGGGCGTGGCCATCCGGCGACCGTAGCAAGGATCGGCTCCGATATGGCGCCGGACGCACGAATACCGTGCAAGTGATGCGTCTTCCGCTACTCCACACGCGAGCCTACGGTTCCTGGTAGCCCGCTTTCGGGCAGCTGTGAATGGAGCCCTGTGATGGCAATCTCGACGGAACCGGCAGTCGCCGGAGGTGCTGAAAGCGCCGCGCCGGCCCGCTGGGCGCTCGCCAGCCTCTCGCTCGCGATGCTGCTGTCGTCGCTCGGCACGAGCATCGCCAACGTTGGCCTGCCGACCTTCGCGGAAACGTTCGACGCCTCCTTCCAGGCAGTCCAATGGGTCGTCCTGGCGTATCTGCTCGCCATCACCAGCCTGATCGTCAGCGCCGGGCGACTCGGCGACCTCACCGGCCGCCGGCGGCTGCTGCTGGGAGGTCTGCTCCTCTTCACGGTGGCGTCGAGCGTGTGCGGCCTCGCGCCGACGCTCGGGGTCCTGATCGCGGCCCGTGCGGTGCAGGGCCTCGGCGCCGCGATCCTGCTGGCCCTCACGATCGCGTTCGTCGGCGAGATCGTCCCGAAGGCGCGGACGGGGAGCGCCATGGGCCTGCTCGGCACGATGTCGGCGATCGGCACGGCCCTCGGCCCATCGCTGGGCGGAATCCTGATCGCCACGCTGGGCTGGCGTGCGATCTTCCTCGTCAACGTCCCGCTCGGGATCGTCGCGTTCATCCTCGCCCGCCGCCACCTGCCCGGCGACGGCCGGCGGCCTGCGGCAGAGCGGCCGGGATTCGATCATGTCGGCACGCTGCTGCTTGGCCTGACGCTCGCGGCCTACGCGCTCGCGATGACGATCGGCCGCGGCAGCTTCGGTCTGCTCAACATCGCCCTGCTCCTGGCCGCCCTGGCCGGCGTCGGCCTCTTCCTGCTCGTCGAGGCGAGAGCGCGATCGCCGTTGATCCGCCTGGCGATCTTCCGCGATCCGTCGCTGAGCGCGAGCCTCGCGATGAGCGCGCTCGTCTCGACGGTGATGATGGCGACGCTCGTGGTCGGGCCGTTCTACCTCGCGCGAGCACTCGGACTCGGCGCCGCTCAGGTCGGACTCGTGCTCTCGGTCGGCCCGATCGCCGCGGCGCTGACCGGCATCCCGGCCGGCCGCATCGCCGACCGTTTCGGTCAGCAGCGCGTCACCATCATCGGGCTGATTGCGATCGCGGCCGGCTCTGTCGTCCTCTCGCTGACGCCGGCGACACGCGGTGTCCCCGGCTACGTCGCCCCGATCGTCGTCATCACCGTCGGCTATGCGCTGTTCCAGACGGCCAACAACACCGCCGTCATGCGTGATGTCCGCCCCGACCAGCGGGGCGTCACGTCCGGCCTCCTCAACCTCTCGCGCAACCTCGGCCTGATTACCGGTGCATCCGTCATGGGGGCCGTGTTCGCACTCGCAGCGGCGACCACCGACATCACCACCGCGCGCCCCGGGGCGGTTGCCACCGGCATGCGCATCACGTTCGCAGTCGCGGCGATCCTCACATTCGCCGCGCTGGCCGCCGCGGTCGGAACCTCCCGCCGCGCCACCCGTTTGGCAGATCGCCCCGAAGCCGCGACGAACGGCGAAATCTCGGGCGAGGTGCTGCCGGAATCGGGGTAGGCGGCTCGAGATTCTTCGCCGACCATGCGCACGACCGCGATCGCGACGGCGACCCGTTTGCAGGCGACTGGCCGAGGCGCATGCTAGTGATACCTGTTCTACGGACGGAGGTCCCAGCGATGGCTCGAGTGATCGTCGGCTGCAGCCGCGGCGCCCAGGAACCGGATGGTGCGACAGTTGCCTACCTGACCGCAACCGGCGCCCAGGCGGCCGGACACGAAGTCGTGCTCTGGCTTACCGAGGACGGCGTCCGCCTGGCGGTGAACGATGGCCTCGACGGCGTCCAGGCACCGGACGGACCGGTCGTCGCGGACCTCCACGATCGGTTCGTCGCCGCCGGCGGCAGGATCCTCGTGTGTCCCGTGTGCGCGAAGCCCCGTCAGATCGCGCAGGACGATCTGGTCGCCGGCGCAACCCTGGAGGGCGTCGCGGCGCTGATGCAATTTGCCGGCGACCAGGCGATGACGTTCTCCTATTGATCGCAGCCCGACGCCTGCTCCCCCGATAGGGCGATGAAACACCTATTTCGGTAGATACCCTCCGCTTCGCGCGGAACGACGGCGGCTCGGCCGACTCCCGGCTCGAGGTTTCGGACCTGTACGTGCGCACCGACGGACACGTCCACGGCCTGAGCCGCCGGTCGCTCCAGGGTCGGTGCGCGTGGGCGAGCTGGCATCGCCGCCGGGTCGGCTGATCGGTCGTCCGGCGAGGTCGTGACGGTTTGGCGTAGCCGGACCGGGCGAACGTGTGATCCGCCGTTCAGGCCAGGCCGGAACCGTGGATCACGCCCTCATACGCCGGGTGGCGTACCCCCCAGGGTGGGGAGGCGAGCACGACCGAGGTTCCGATGACCAGAGGGAGGAACCGCGAGCCCCCTCCGGCGCGCGCAACTAAGGGACCTACCTTGTCTGCTCATCCGCACCGCTCGAGCCTTCGTCCGCGCCGCTCCTTCCTGGGGCGCAACCTGCTCGGTCTGACCGCCGTTGCGCCGGGCGCACTCGCCGACCGGCGACGCCCATCGCCTTCGGTCGTCCGTCGCACGGCGATGGTCTTCGTCCTCCTGGTTGCGGCTCTTGCGACCCGGGCGCCGGCTGCCGGAGCGGCGGTGACACCGATGGTGGATCTCGGCACCGCGTCGACCTACGCGGCGATCAGCGGCGCCTCCATCGGCAATACCGTCAGCGCCGTCGGTGCGCCACACACCACGCTGCGCGGCGACGTGGGCGTCGCGGTCACCGCACAGCCGACCGGCTTCCCGCCAGGGGTGATCACCGGCTCGACGAACGTCGGCAACGCGGCGGCGATGCAGGCGCACGCCGATATCGTCGCCGCCTATGCGGCGATCGCCGCGCGTACCGGCGGTGCGCCGCTGGCCGGCGCGCTCGCCGGCACGACCGTCACCCCAGGCCTGCATACGATCGCCGGTGCGGCGTCGAACACCACCACGCTGACGCTCGACGCGGGAGGCGACCCGAACGCGGTGTTCGTCTTCCAGGTCAATGGCGCGCTGGCCTTCGCTGCCGGCAGTCAGGTCACGCTGACCGGCGGCGCGCAGGCCGCTCGGGTGTTCTGGCAGGTCAATGGCGCCGGCGCGATCGGCGCCGGTAGCGCCTTCGCCGGCACGTTGATCGCGATGGACGCGGTCGCGATCGGCAACGGGAGCCTGTTCAACGGCCGCGCGTTCGCCCGGAACGGCGCGCTGACCATGGACGCCGACGAGTTCTACAGCGCCCCGCCGATCGTCACGATCACCGGCGGCGCGACGGCGTACACGACGACCATGAATCCAACGATCGGCGGCAGCACCGACATCGTGGCACCAGCCCACGTCACCGTCACGATCAACGGCCAGACGCTCTCCGCCGTTCCATCGGCCGGCGCGTGGTCCGTGACGCCGCTGACGATCGCCAACGGCGTCTACCCGGTGACGGCCATGGTCACGGACGCTGCCGGCAACGTCGGTAGCGCCTCGCAGCTGCTGACGGTCGACACGGTCCTGCCGGTCGTCACAATCGACGGTGGCCCGACGGTCACAACCAACGATCCGACTCCGACGATCTCCGGCGCCACCGATGTGACGCCCGGAACGCTCGTCCAGATAACCGTCGACGCCCGAGTCCTGATCGCCGTGGTGCAGTCCGACGGAACATGGAACGTGACCCCGCCGTCACTCCCCGACGGCCCGCACACGGTCGCGCTATCCGTCTTCGACCTCGCCGGCAACGAAGGCGTCGACACGCAGCAGTTGGCCGTCGACACGACCCCGCCGGTCGTGACGATCACCGGCGGACCAACCGCACTGAGCAACGATCCGACACCGCTGCTCGCCGGCACCGCGGCGGTCGCGGCCGGAACGACGGTCACCGTCGACCTCGCTGACGAGACGCTGGTCGCAGTCGTCGGCGCCGGCGGGTCGTGGACCGCGACGGCGTCGAGCCTCGCCGACGGCGCGCACCGGATCGTGGTGACGACGGCAGATGCTGCCGGCAACAGCGCGAGCGTCACGCAGTGGCTGACGATCGACACGATCGCGCCGGCAGTGACGATTACCGGCGGACCTGCGGCCGGCACGACCGCATCGGCACCGACGATCACGGGCACCTCCAACGCCGCGGCGGGCAGTACCGTCACGGTCACGATCGCCGGGCAGGCGATGACCACGCTCGTGCAGGGCACCGGCACCTGGAACGCGACGCCGACACTGGTCGGTCTGGGCCGCTGGCCGGTGACGGCGTCTACGTCGGATCCAGCCGGGAACGTCGGGAGCGCCACGCAGATGCTGACGATCGACACCCTGCTGCCGACCGGATCCGCGACGCTCAACGTCAGTGCGGCCACGGTCGGGACCGCGCTGCGCGCCACCGTCAGGTGGAGTCGTTCCGAGACGGCGACGTATCGGTGGTTCAGGGACGGCGCGGCGATCGCGGGCGCGACGACACCAACCTACACCGTGGCCGCCGCAGATCTCGGTCGCCAGCTGTGGCTCGTCGCCTCCGTGACGGAGGCCGGCAACGCCATACACGTGACGACTCCGCGGCTGACGCCCCGCGCCTCGAGCACGCTGTCGCTGAAGGCACGCAGCGCCACGGTCAAGGCGGGCAAGCTGATCTTCCTGCGCGGTGCGTTGCACTCGGCGGCGCTGCCGGCGCGACACACCGTGACGGTCACCATCCTCCAGAAGGTCGGCGCTCGCTGGGTGCGGCGCCGCAGCGTGTCCGTGCGGACGACGTCGGCGGGCACCTTCACCGTCTCCTACCGTGTTCCCTCCGGTCGGCGCGGCGCGTGGCGCGCGCGAGCGGCCTTCGCCGGCGTTGCGGCCCAGCGACCCGCGACATCGCCATACACCGCATTCAGAGCGCGTTGATGCGTGACGCGGACCTACGTCTTTTGGCTGAGGCAGCAGGCTAAAGTTCATCCTTGCGCAGGCTCGCGCCTGCCCGGGTTCTCACGTAACGTCGATGCGACGGCCCGATATGCGAGGGGCACCAGGCGTTGTCAGACGACCAGCACGTGGACACGGGAGACATGGCGGCCGAAGCCGGGCAGCGCGGGATCCTGCGGCTGTTCGTGGTGATCCGTCGCCATCCGGACGCGTTCGACATCCTGCTCGCAGCCGCGGTGCTCTTCCTGTGCGTGCCCCAGCTCGTCGTCGACGATGGCGCACGAGCAGATGTCGTCGTGCTGACCGTGGCGCTCGCGCTTCCTCTCGTGTGGCGGCGCCGGTACCCGCTTCCGGTCTTTCTCGTGGTCTCGATCATCGCCTTCGCGCAGTGGCTGCTCGAGGTCGATGTCGCCGCCGACATCGCGCTCCTGATCGCCCTCTACACGGTCGCCGCGCACGAGTCGCGCGGGAAGGCCCTCGCGGCCGCCGCGATCCTCGAGGTCGGGGCGGTGCTCGCCGCGAGCAGCGACGGCGGAGTCCGAGAGTTCGTCGGGCTGTCGGCACTCTCGGTCGCGGCCGGCGTCCTCGGCACGAGCGTTCGTCACCGCCGGGCGCTCCTCGCGTCGCTCGAGGACCGGGCTGCGCAGCTCGAGGTGGAACGCGATCAACAGGGCTTGATCGCGGCGGCAGCGGAGCGGGCGCGGATCGCACGCGAGATGCACGACATCGTCGCGCACAACCTGACCGTGATGATCGCGCTCGCGGACGGCGCCGTGTTCGCCGCCGAGCGGACGCCGGAGAAGGCCACTTCCGCAATGGAGACGGTCTCCGCAACCGGACGGCAGGCGCTCGCGGAGATGCGACGGCTGCTCGGCGTGCTGGGCGACGACGAGAGCTCGACGCTGGTGCCTCAGCCAGGGCTGCCTCAGATCGACTTGCTGGTCGAGCAGGTGCGAGCGGCCGGTCTGCCGGTGACGCTCGAGATCGCCGGCGACGGCCGGTCGCTGCCGGCCGGTGCGCAGCTGACCGTGTTCCGGCTGGTGCAGGAGTCGCTCACGAACTGCCTCAAGCACGCCGGCGCCGCAGCGGCCGCGCGCGTGCGCCTCCGCTACGCCGCTGACGGCGTCGACGTCGAGGTCACGGACAACGGTTCCGGCCGTCCGCGAACCCCTGCCACGGGCGGCCGCGGTCTCGAGGGCATGCGAGAGCGGGCGGCCGTGTACGCCGGAACGGTCGAGGCCGGACCGCGCCCGAACGGCGGCTGGAGGGTGCACGCGCGCCTGTCGCTCGAACCCGCATCGAGCCTGGCGTGACGACCAGCATCCTCCTCGTCGACGATCAGCCGCTCCTGCGGATGGGGTTCCGCATGGTGCTCGAGTCGCAGGACGATCTGGTCGTCGTGGGCGAGGCGAGCGACGGCCTCGAGGCGCTCCGCCTGACTGCCGACCTCGATCCCGACATCGTCCTGATGGATGTGCGGATGCCGGCCATGGACGGCATCGAGGCCACCACGCGCATCGTCGGGCAGGGGTTGCGGTCGAGAGTGATCATCCTGACCACCTTCGACCTCGACGAGTACGCGTTCGCGGGCCTGCGCGCAGGAGCGAGCGGGTTCCTGCTCAAGGACGTCCCTCCGAACGACCTGCTGTCGGGGATCCGCGCAGTGGCGACCGGAGACGCCGTCGTGTCGCCGAGCGTGACGCGCCGCCTCCTCGACTCCTTTGCGCACCGCCTGCCTGGCACGAACCCGTCACAGCAGACGCCGGCGAAGGCGCGCCTCGACCTCCTCACCGCACGCGAGCACCAGGTGCTCGTCGAGCTCGCGCGCGGATTCTCGAACGCCGAGATCGCCGCCGAGCTCGTGCTGTCCGAGGCGACCGTCAAGTCCCATGTCCGACGCATCCTCGCCAAGCTCGAGCTTCGCGACCGTGTCCAAGCCGTCGTCTTCGCCTACGAGGTCGGCCTCGCCCGGCCACCGGCCTGATCCGAACTCCCGAAGGAGCCTCCTTGTCCAATCCCCGCCTCGTGGCGGCTGCTGCCGCCGTTGTCGGCCTCGCCCTGATCGTGATCGGCGTCGTGTATTTCGTGGAGCCGGCGTCCTCGCTGCCGTCGTTCTTCCCCGGCCACCAGGGCGGCGACTCGCATCACCACGTCAAGCACGGCATCGCCGCGGTCGCGCTCGGTCTCGCGGGCCTCGCGTTCGCCTGGTTCCAGACCGGCCCGAAGAGCCGGGCGGAGGCCTCCTAGTGCCGGTCCTGCCGATCGCACTGATCTCGTATGGACAGGCCATCGTGCTCGGGCTCCTGCAAGGGTTCAGCGAGCTGTTCCCGATCTCCAGCCTCGGACACAGCGTGATCCTGCCGCGACTGCTTGGCTGGGACATCCATCAGAACGATCCGTTCTTCATCACCTTCCTCGTCGCCACGCACCTCGCGACGGCGATCGTGCTGTTCGTGTTCTTCTGGCGCGATTGGATGAGGATCTTCCGGGGCCTCGGCCGCTCGCTGGCCCGGCGGGAGATCGCCCGGGACGATGTCGACGCGAAGCTCGGCTGGCTCCTGATCGTCGCCACCATCCCGGCCGGCATCCTCGGCCTCCTCCTCGAGCACGCCCTGCGCGACGTCTTCGCTTCGGCCCGTTCGGCTGCGTTCTTCCTGATGCTGAACGGCGTCATGCTGTACGCCGCCGAGCGGTTGCGCCGGCGGGCGCCGGTCGTCGCTTCCGCCGACGCCGAGGTGAGTGACGCGCGAATCGTGGGGCGCGTCGGCTGGCTCGAGGCGATCGGGATCGGCACCGCACAGGCCCTGGCACTGATCCCCGGGTTCTCGCGCTCCGGCGCGACGATGGGCGGTGGTCTGCTGGCCGGGCTCTCGAACGAGGATGCGGCGCGCTTCGCCTTCCTGCTCGCGACGCCGATCATCGGCGCGGCTGCGCTGCTCAAGCTGCCCGACCTGTTCGGTTCGGGCGGCGACGGCATCCGCGGGCCGGCGCTCGTCGGCTCGCTCTGCTCGGCGGCGACGGCGTATCTGGCGGTGCGGTTCCTGATGCGCTTCTTCGAGACCAACCGACTCACGCCGTTCGCGTACTACTGCCTGTTCGCGGGCGCGGCGACGTCGATCTACTTCGCCTTCTAGTGTCCCGCGTCGGAAGTTCGCGGACATCTCGGAGGCCACG
>JBBQFB010000032.1:0-24489 GCA_038321545.1 Gaiellales bacterium | reverse complement strand
GGCGGCGAGCCACAGCTCGTGTACGTCGCCCGTCCCGACGCCGCCCCGCCGGCGGCCGAGGACGAGGACGGCGCTGCAGCACGGATCACCCTGCGCCTTTCCGAGCGGCTGAAGACGCAGGCGGAGGACGCGGCGGCCCGGTCGGGCGCGTCGCTCAACACCTGGCTCGTCCGCGCCATCTCGAGCGCCCTCACCGACCGCGGCGAGCGCCGCGGCCGCTCCGGGCGCATCCAGGGCTGGGCCGAGAGCTGAGATCGGAGAACCCCATGAACGACCACACCTTCAACGTCACCGGCCCCGTCCGCCTCGACCTGCGGATCCCCCACGCCGACGTGACCATCTCGACCGGGTCGTCGGGCACCGCATCCGTCACGTTCACGCCGAACGGCAAGGACGGCGACCCGGCGATGCACCGTGTCACGTGCGAGCGTCGCGGCACCAGCGACGTGCTGACGGTCAGCTCGAAGCAGCGTGGGATCTTCCGCCACCGCCGACCCGTCGGGGTCTCCGTGCGACTGCCGGAAGGCTCCGACGTGACGATCTCGACGGCAGCCGGCGGCATCGTCTGCACCGGCCCGCTCGGAGCGGTCCGTGTCGAGACTGCATCGGCGGGCGTGCGGGTACCGTCCGCCGCGTCGGTCGACGTCGTCGGAGTCAGCGGCGAGGTGCAGGTCGGCTCCGTCGCCGGCGAGGCATCGGTGAAGACCGTCTCCGGCAGCATCGAGATCGCCGATGTGCGCGGGCGCCTCGTCGTGCGCACGGTGTCCGGCCACACGCGGGTGCGGCGGGCCGGCGGCGACGTCGAGGCGCGCTCGGTGTCCGGCGACGTCGCACTCCACCGCCTCGAGCGCGGTGTCGCGAAGCTCGACTCGGTGTCCGGCGACGCGACCTTCGGCGTCGAGCCCGGAGTGGCCGTCTGGCTCGACCTCGACTCGACCAGCGGCGACGTGCGCTCCGACCTGGGGCCGTCAGCCGGCGGGCCCAGCGACGGCAAGACGGTGCTCGAGCTGCGGGGCCGGACGGTGTCCGGCGACGTCCGCGTGGCCCGGGCGGAGGCCTGACACGGCCTCGCTGCATCCCAAGCCTGGATCGACCCGCCGAGCGCGCCATTCGCGTGCGTCTTCCGTGCGCCTGTCGATGCAGGGTCCGCGCGGACGACGCACGGACAGGACGCTGCGTGACAGGTTCGCCTCCGCTTTCGCGGCGGGGCGCGGCTGCCGATACCGATGGAAATGCCCGAAGACGAGCAGCGCTCTCGCGGTGGCGGCCGCGCGTCGCGGCCTGCGACGGTCACCGTCGACGCGGAGCAGCGACTCCTCCGCGTCGACGCCGTTGCGGCTGCCCTGCTCGGCGTGCCCGCACACGAGCTGCTGGCGACCGGTGCGACGCTCGGACTGCTCCTCCCCGACGGCACCCCGGTGCCCGCCGGGTCGCACCCGGCCGTGACCGCGATCGCGACCGGCATGCCGGTTGAGGAGTCGGTGTTCGCGCTGGAGCTGCCGGACGATGCCTGGGCGTGGGTGCAGCTGTCCGCGACACCCGTCGCCGGCGGCGCCGAGGTGCACATCGTCGACCTCAGCGGTGACCGCGCGCTGGTGGCCGCGCTGGAGCGCGCGCGGCGGCTCGAGTCGGTACTGCACCAGATCGACGACTACGTCTACGTCTGGGAGTACCACCCCGACGGGACGTCCGTCCCGATCGCCGAAAGCATCCCGTCGCGCCGGTTCTTCCGGCTCGACTCGAACGACGGCGTGTCGGACGAGGACCTGTGGCGGCGCCGCGTGCATCCGGACGACCGCCACCTGTACGACGCCGTCACAACGGCCCAGTCGCAGGGTCGCGGCGGCACCGGCGAGTATCGCCTCGCCCACGAGGACGGGTCGATCGTGCACGTCTTCGACCGCTGGCACGGCCTGACGCGGCGCGACGGCGTGGCGGTGGTGGAGGGCGTGATCTCCGACGTCACGACCATGCGAGCCGCCGAGGCCGCCGGCCGCGTGTCGGAGGAGCGGTTCCGCGTGCTCGCCGCCGCCGCGCCGGTGGGCATCTACATCGCCGACGCCGACGGCAACGTCGTGTACGCGAACGACCGCTGGCAGCAGATCTACGACCTCGACGGGCTCGAGGCGATGGACGCCCACTGGGCGGACTCGGTGCACCCGGAGGATCGCGCGCACGCGCTCGACCTGTGGCGCGCGGCGGTCCGGTCGGGCGGCGCGTACGAGGCGACGCGACGGCTGCAGCGGCGCGACGGCCGCGAGGCGTGGATCGCGAGTCGCGGCGCGCCGATGCACGACGAGAACGGCGCCGTGATGGGCTACGTCGGCACCGACGACGACGTGACCGATCGCGTGCGCGCAACGCGCGAGCTCGAGCGCCTGTCGCAGACCGACGGGTTGACCGGTCTGGCGAACCGCCGGCGAATCAACGAGCGGATCAGCGAGAGGGTCGACGCCGCCCGCGACGCAGCGGCGGCCACGGCCCCCGGCGTCATCATGCTCGACGTCGACCACTTCAAGGAGGTCAACGACGTCTACGGACACGTTGCCGGCGACGCCGTGCTGGCCGAGGTCGCGCAGCGCATCACGGCTGCGCTGGCGCCCGGCGAGGAGGCCGGCAGGTGGGGTGGAGAGGAGTTCGTCGTCCTCGTCCCGGCGGCCACCGACGTCTGGGCGCTGAGCGCAACCGCCGACCGGATCCGTGACAGCATCAGCGCGTCGCCGGTCAACGCCGCCGGCGCGCCGCTGACCATCCACGCCTCGGCCGGCGTGGCGATCGCGAACGACGCCGTCGAGTCGGGCAGCGTGCTCGTCGATCGCGCCGACCGCGCGCTGTACGCCGCGAAGCGCCGCGGCCGCGACCAGACCGTCCGGTTCGATGACGTCCGCGCCAGCGACGTGGCGAGCGACGAGGCGCCGGTGCTGCGCATCGCACGCGGGCTGGCGCTCGCGGCGACCATCCGCGAGGGCATGCCGGAGCTGCACTTCGAGCAGGTCGCCGACCTCTCCGTGCAGATCGCCGAGACCCTCGGTCTGCCGGAGGGACTCGTGATGCGCTGCCGCCTCGGTGGTCTGCTGCACGACGTCGGCAAGCTCGCGATCCCCGACCGGATCCTGGCGAAGCGCGGGCCGCTCGACGACGCGGAGTGGGTGATCATGCGCGGCCACGCCGAGATCGGTGCACAGATCATCAGCCGCGTCGGCGGGCTGGACGCCGCCGTCGACGCCGTCCGCCACCATCACGAACGGTACGACGGCACGGGCTACCCGGAGCGGCTCGAGGGTGACGGCATCCCGATCGAGGCCCGGATCGTGGCCGCCGCGGACGCTTACAGCGCCATCACCAGCGACCGCACGTACGCCCGTGGCCGCGACCAGTCGCAGGCGCTGGACGAGCTGGAGCGCTCGGCCGGTACACACCTCGACCCGGTCGTCGCGTACGCCGTGCGCCGCACGCTCGAGGCGCAGCGCGCGGACGCCGCGGCACGGCTCGCGCGACACGAAGCCGCCTGAGCCGGTCTACGCCTCGGCCACCCGCCGCGCGAACTTCGCCATCTCGGCGTTGAACCGGTCCGGCTCCTCCCACATCGGGGCGTGGCCGCTGTCGTCGAACACGACCAGCTCGCTGCCGGGGATCTTGCCGGCCAGGTACTCGCCGTGGACGAGCTTGTACATCTTCGGATCGACGCCGAAGTAGACCTGCGTCGGGAAGTCGACCTTCGGGAACGCGGGCATCGAGTCCGCGACCGTCTGCGAGTAGAGCGCGACGGTGGCGACGGTCGCCGGGCAGCGCAGGTAGTCGGCCGTCATCCAGTCGAGCTCCTCGGGGGTCGGCTCGTGCCTGACCATCAGGCGCATGTTCTCGCGCGTCGTCGTCTCGCGATCCATCTGCTGCGCGTAGATCCAGTCCGCGAGATCGTCCATCGTCATGATCCCGTGCTCGTATTCGGGCGTCACGAGATCGCTCGCGCTCTGCCCGATGAACACCATCCCGGAGGCCTGCCCCCTGCCGAACTGCTGGATGTAGTTCCACAGGACGATCGAGCCCATCGACCAGCCCGCCAGCAACGGACGGTCGAGACCGAGGCCGTCGACGATGTCGCGCACGTCGCGCGCGTACTGATCCATGGTGTGGCCCGACGCGGTGGTCTCCGAGCTGCCGTGCCCGCGGAAGTCGAACGCGACGACGCGATGGTTCTCGGCCAGGGCCGGGATGTTGCGCTCGAACCAGCGGTGGCCGCTGGACCAGCCGTGGAGCAATAGGATCGGACTGCCGCTGCCGACGTCCACGTACGCGAACCGGGTGCCGTCAGGGCCGTGGAACGACCGCTCCGTCAACTCGCCGCTCATGCCACAACCTCCGTCGCTGGCTGACGCCCAAGCCTAGTGGACGTCCGACTCAGCCGTCTGCGACCGGGCGTCCCACCGTGAGCGCGCCGAGAAGCTCGGGCGCGAGCGTGCGGTAGCTCGCATCGGCACGGACACCCAGGGCATCGAGCACCTTCGAGAAGAAACAGCGGACGGACGCCGCCAGCACGACGTCGGTGATCTCCGTCTCGCTCAGCCCGAGATCACGGAGCGGCCGCAGGTCGTGATCGCCGATCGACGTCGCGTCGTCGACGACACGCTCCGCGAGATCCATCACCGCCACGTCCACCGGGTCGAGCCCAGCGCTGCAACGGTCGAGCGCGATCTCGCGCACCGGCGCGCCGAACCGCTCCTGCAGGATGCTGCCGTGCGCGAGGCAGCAGTACGTCGAACGCAGCCTCTGGGCCGCGGCGAACGTCGCCAGCTCGTAGCGACGAAGGTCCATGTTCGCCTTGATCGCGCCGTTCAGCTGGACCCATGCGGCGTAGACATCCGGTCGCTCCGAGAACGCGAGCTCGTAGTTGGTCGGCATGCCGTGATTCTGGCACCCCGTAGAGAGCGAGCTACGATCGCCGCCGGTGGACGACCTCTGGAACGAGCGGGCGGAGACGATGGGCTCCGCCGAGCTCCGGCAGCTCGAGTCGCAGCGCCTCACCGGGCAGATCGCCCACAACTACGCGACCAGCGCGTTCCTCGCCGCGAAGCTGGACGAGGTCGGCGCCACGCCGGCCGACATCCGCAGCGTGAATGACCTCGCGTCGCTTCCGTTCATGGAGAAGGCCGAGATCGTCGCGTCGCAGGAGGCGGGTGCCGTGCTCGGCGGGAACCAGTGCGCGGCGCTCGAGGACATCGTCCGCATCCAGGGCACCGGCGGAACTACCGGGCAGCCGATGCGCATCGGCTGGACGCGGCGCGACATCGCCTCGTACGGCGAGATGGGAGCCCGGGCGCTGTGGGCGATGGGCTGCCGCCCGAGCGACCTCGTCTTCACCTGCATGAACTTCAGCCTGTACGCAGGCGGCCTCAGCGACCACCTCACCTTCGAGACCCTCGGCGCGACCACGATTCCGTACGGCGTGGGGCAGACGGAACGGCTCCTGCGAATGATGGCGGGCATCGACGCGCCGGTCGCGCTATGGGCCACGCCGTCGTACGCCGTCCGCCTCGCCGACGTCGCACGCGACCTCGGCATGGACCCGCGGTCGATCGGGCTCAAGAAAGGGTACTTCTCGGGCGAGGCCGGCCTGCAGGTGCCCGGGTACCGCGACCGGCTGGAGGAGGTGTGGGGCATGCGGGCCCAGGACATGTACGGCACGGGCGAGCTCGGCCTCCACTCCGGCGAGTGCGAGCACCGGCAGGGGCTGCACTACGGCGGCAGCGGCTTCGCCGTCATCGAGCTGATCGATCCCGACACCGGCTCGGTGCTCCCGTTCGTGGACGGCCAGCAGGGCGAGGTCGTCTACACGTCGATCTGGCGCGAGGCGTGCCCCGTCCAGCGGTTGCGCTCGCACGACCTGATGCAGGTGTTCACCGAGCCCTGCGCCTGCGGTCGCACGACGTTCCGGTTCCGCATCCTCGGCCGGTCGGACGACATGTTCATCGTGAAGGGCGTGAACGTGTTCCCGCTCGGGATCCAGGCGACGCTGCTCGGCCTGCGTCCGGCCGTCACCGGCGAGTTCCAGGTCGTGCTCGACCGGGCGCCCCCGATCGACTACCGCGTGCCCGTCCTCGTCGAGGTCGCTCGCGACGTCGCGAGCGAGGCATACGAGAGCCTGGAGAGGCAGGTGGTGGCTCGGTTGCGCAGCGCGCAGGGCTTCAGCTCCGCGATCACGCTCGTCCCGGACGGCACGATTGCCGGCGAGGGTGAGACCCGGCGTGTGGTTCGCGCGTCCGCGACGCGTTTGGGTGACGCCGATTCCGGGATAGTCACCCTCATGCGCGCAATGACGGAGCGACCCCACGACACCCGACCCACCTCGATCAGGGTGGTGCGGAACGGCGAGGTCTCGATCGTGACGCTGGTCGGTGACCACGACCTGTCCTCCGCGCCCGCGTTGCGCGAGGCGCTCGACCGCGAGCGCTCGGCAGAGCGGGCCTGCGTGCTCGACCTGCGGGGCGCGGCGCTGGTCGACTCCGCGATCCTGAGCGTGCTGCACGACGCCAACCGACAGAGCCACGAGCAGGGACTCGAGTTCCCGGTCGTCCTGAACGCCAACCGCACCTCTGCGGTGCGATGCCTCGTGAAGGCCACGATGGTCACGCTGCGGACATTTGAGAACCTCGGAGACGCCGTCGAGGCGGCGCGCGAGGTCGCGGTTCCCGCCTGACGATCAGGCCCGCGAGTCGCCGCCGAGCACGAGCGGCGAGCCGAGCCGGCGGCGGCGGCGGCGCACGATCAGCGCGCCGGCGAGGATGAGCGCGCCGACGAGCGCCGACGCGGCGACGGTCACTGGCCCGAGCCCATGACGCTTGTCGGGCGCGGGCGCCGAGGCTGCTGGGGCGATCACCGCCTTCGGCGCCGCCGCGACGGACGCGACGACGCCGGCCTTTGCGACTGCGAACGTGCGCGTGTCGATGTCCGCCTGATCGCCGACGTGCAGCACCGTGCCGTCGATCCGAAGCCGCGTCGATGAGAGGTCGCGGCCGCCGAGCCCGTCCAGGTCGATGCAGAACGCGGCGCCGACCTCGGTGTCGAGCGCGTGGACGAACGGTTCCTTACCGGCGTAGAGGGTGTACACCCACCGGCCGCCGGGACCCGTCACTCGGGTCAGAGCGACTCCGGTCATCTTCTCGCCGGGGCTCCTCGGGTCGACGATCGGGTCGGGCAGCAGCCTGCGCGCTCGCAGGTCGTAGGCTCGCACCTCGTAGCGCGTCTGGTCGGTTTGCGGCCGGGTGTAGTGCACGAGGTAGAGCATGCGACCGTCCGGCGAGATCGCGTCGACGGTGTAGAAGCCCGTCAGCGTGATCGGCTTCTGCCGGTGCAGGAACCTGGCGTCGATGGGCAGCAGCGTCGTCCGGTCGGTCCGCATGGCGGCCGGGGCGAGCACCAGCGTCCGACCGTCCGCCGACAGCCCGGTCGCCGAGCCATCGGCGGCAGCGCCGGGAACGCCGAACGCGCCGCGGATGATCCGGTAGTCCGCGACGGTGTTGCCCGCCAGGCGTTGCAGGACGGTGGCGCCGCCGGCGGCCGTCGCGACGTAGGTGTTCGGATCACCCGGCGCGCGGATCCCAGCACCGGAGAGGCCGATGACCGGTCCGCCGGACGCCGCCGCGCCGGCCGGCACCGCCAGAGTCAGCACGACTACGAGCATCGGAACGGGCCGCATGGCGCTCCTCCTCGGGGGACACGCCTACTACGCCGGCCGACCCGCGACAGGTCCCGGCACGTCGGCCCGGGCGTCAGGCGGGCCGGCCGGCGTCGTCGTAGAAGCCGCGGCCCGTCTTCAGGCCGAGCCGGCCTTCGGCGATGTACTCGCGCAGCAGCCGGCGCGGGCCCTCCGGGATGGCGTCGCGCACCTCGGCATAGTGCTCCTCGATCGCGAGCACGACGTCGAGGCCGATCTGATCCATCAGCCGGAACGGCGGCAGGCCGTGGCGGTTGAAGATCGTCCACATCTCGTCCACGTCGGACGGCGTCGCGACGCCCTCCTCGACGACCATCAGGCACTCGCGCTTGATGGCTGCCCAGATGCGGTTGAAGATGAACCCGTCGCTCTCGCGGAGCACCTTGAACGGCACCAGGCCGTACTGCGGGAGCTTCGCCATCAGCGCGTCGATGAGACCCTCGTCGGTTGCGCCGCACGACATCAGCTCGATGCCGTTCGCGTGCGGCGGCATCTGGAAGTGCGTGTTCAGCACTCGTTCGCGATGGCGCACCTGCCCGACCAGGCGGCTCGACGACAGCGAGGACGAGTTGGTGCAGAGGATCACGTCACGCGGCGCGAGCTCGTCCAGCTCGCCGAAGATCTCGGTCTTCAGCTCGGCGTTCTCGGGCACCGCCTCGACCACCATCCACGCCCCCTCGATGGCGTCGGCGAGCGTCGCCGCGAGATGGACCGCGCCGACGGGCGCAGCCTGCAGCCCGAGCACGCTGCGCATCTCCTCCACCTGCTCGGCGACGAACACGCCCGCCTCCCGCAGCTGATCGGGCGACGGGTCGAAGATGCGGACGTCGCTGCCGGCCCCGGCGTAGACGGTCGCGATCCGGCGACCGAGCGTGCCGGCGCCGACGATGGCGATCGGCCGGCTGTCGATGTCGGCCGGCAGGCTGTACGTCACGGGAGGACTCCTCTGTTGTTCTCAGGGCCGTTCCAGCGCGGCCGGGTTCACGAGGCCATGCGGGCTGCGGCCGGCCAGGATGTCGATCACCGATTCGCTCGCCATCCGCGTCATCGCCGCACGGGAACGATCGCTGAGACCACCCAGGTGCGGCGTCAGGACCACGTTCCGCAGGTCGCGGAAGCGCGCGGCCGGCGGCGGCTCCTCGGCGAACACGTCGAGGCCTGCGCCGCCGATATCGCCTGCGACCAGCGCCGCGACGAGGGCGACCTCATCGACGAGACCGCCGCGAGACGTGTTGACGAGGATCGCGTCGGCCGACATCAGACGGAGCTCGGCCGCGCCGATCAGCCCCCGCGTCGCGGCGACCAGCGGCGCGTGCAGCGACACGACCGACGAGCGCTCGAGCAGCTCCGTCAGCGTCACCGGCGCGGCCAGATCGCCCCCGGAATAGGCGGGGTCGAACGCCAGCAGCTCGACGTCGAACCCGGCCAGGCGGCGACCGACCCTGCGGCCGATGGCGCCGTAGCCGACGAGGCCGACGGTCCGTCCGGTCAGCTCACCCGGGGTGTCGGCGGCCTCGCGCGGCCAGCGGCCGGCGCGGACCGCCGCGTCGTGCTCGGCGATCCGGCGGATCGCCGCGAGCATCAGGCCGAGAGCATGGTCGGCGACGCTGGACGAGTTCGCGCCCGGCGTCGTCGTGACGGCCACGCCGGCGGCCGTCGCGGCATCGACATCGACGGCATCGAACCCCACGCCCACCCGCGCGACGAGTCGCAGTGCCGGACTGGCGGCGAACACGTCGGCGTCGAACACGTCGGTGCTCGCGATCACGGCAGTCGCGCCGGCGATGGCCGCCGCGACCTCGGCCGGCGTCCGCTCGCTGTGCTTCGGCTCCATCCGGTAGGCGACGCCCGCCTCGTCGAGCAGCAGGCTGCCGGCGCTTCCACCGAACCCGGGCCACGTCACGACGACCGGCTCGTTCATCGCCCTCGTGTCCCGCGTCGGGAGTTCGCGGACATCTCGGGGTTCACGGAGCGGCGCCCGGAAACCCGCCGGAGACCCGGCGGCTGCGGCGCGAGCTGTCGACGAACTTCCAACGCGGGACCCTAGTAGCTCCGCGATGCCTCGACCGGGCCGTCGCCGCGCAGGTCGGACACCATCCGCCTCGCCCCGTCGACGAGCAGCCGGACGTCGTTCAGCAGCGTGCAGAAGTGGAAGCCCTCGGCGTACCTGAGGCGGGCCGTCGCCGGGCTATCGGTGTGCACGCCCGCGATCAGGCCGTGCCTGCGCGCCTCCTGCGCGATCGCCGCCATGGTCGCCAGCACCTCGGGATCGGAAGGCGCGAGCGAGCCCGGCTTACCGAGGCTGAGGGACAGGTCGTTCGGCCCCACGTAGACGCCGTCCAGTCCCTCGACGGACAGGATCTCGTCCAGGTTGGCGACCGCCTCGCGCGTCTCGACCATGGCGATCAGCAAGATCTCGTCATTGGCGGCGGCGACGTAGTCCGCCCCGGCGACGTGCGACGCGCGGAACGGCCCGGCGCTGCGCGCTCCGAGCGGCGGGTACCGGCCGGCCGAGACCAGGGCGCGCGCCTCGTCTGCGGTGTTCACCATCGGGCAGATGACGCCGTAGGCGCCCGCATCGAGCACGCGCATGACGTCGGGCGGATGGTTCCACGGGACGCGCACCAGCGCCGTCGCGCCGCTCAGCGCGATCGCCTGGAGCAGCGGGATCAGCCCACCGACGTCGGCGGCGCCGTGCTGCAGGTCGACCGTCACGCTGTCGAATCCCTGCGCCGCGTACTGCTCCGCGGCGAACGCGTCGGGAATCGCGACCCAGCCGTTGATGCCCTGCCCGCCGGCGGCGAGGATCCGCTTCAGCTCGTTCTGACGCATCCCGGCATCATGACCGCGGATGCCGGTCCCTCGGTAAAGGTGTCGGAACCGAAGACGCGGGTACACCTTGTACCTACGAGGAGGTACAACCTGTCGTCGCATCTGCACGTGCGGGATCTGCCGACGGATCCCACCGAGATCGCCCAGTTCCTGCACGACTCGATCGGCCTCGAGGACGAGGAGATCGCCACCATCACCGGCGTTCAGCCGGAGACGGCGCACCGCTGGCTGAACATGACGCAGACGCCGCGATCCGGCGAGACGCTCGAGGCCGTGGTGGGCGTGATCCGGCTGCTCGGCGACCCGCTCACGACGGGTCGCGTCCGGGATTTCATGCGGTCGGCGCCGTCCGACCTCGGGCACCGCAGCCCCATCGCGGCGCTGGGCGACGGGCAGATCAACGCCGTCGCCTCGGCCGCGGCAGCCGCCGCCTCCGCGTCGCGCCGGGCCTAGCCCGGCGCCGGGTACAGGTCCGGCCGGCGGTCGTCGAGCAGGGGATAGGTGCGTCCGTCGGATCGATCGCGCAGGCGGTCGACGATGGCCAGATCGACGTCGGCGAAGGCCAGCTCCTCGTCGTTGCCGAGCTGGAGCAGCGTCTCGCCGAGCGGATCGAGCACGCGGCTCGCGCCGCGGAAGTGGAACGGCCCGACGGTGCCGCACTGGTTCACGCACACCAGGAACGCCACGTTCTCCACCGCCCGGGCGGCCGCAACCTTGTCCAGCACGAAGCTGCGCGCCTCCTCCCACGCCATCGGGACGAGCAGCACCCGGGCGCCCTGCAGCGCGAGCATGCGGGTCGGCTCGGGGAACGCGAGGTCGTAGCAGCAGGCCAGCCCGAGGCCCTCGCCGGCCGTGACGAACGAGTTGCCGGGCGCGAACACCTGACGCTCCTTCACGTCCATATGCGTCTTGTCGTAGACGACGCGGCGCCCGTCGGGTGCCACGTGCACGACGGTATTGGCGAGGCCGCCGGGCCGCCGGGCCGGCGCCCCGTAGACGAGGGCCACGCCCGCCGACGAGGCGGCATCCGCCAGCCGGACCTCCGCTGCCGCGACGTCGTCGAGCAGGGCGTCGTGGTACCCGCCCGGCTCCAGCACGTAGCCGCTCACACAGAGCTCCGGATAGCACACGAGGTCGGCCGATCGGGCGGCGGCGGCGGCCAGGAAACCGAGCATGCGGCCGACGTTCGCCTCGACCTCTCCGAGGCCCGGACCGAACTGCGCGAGCGCCACGCGGAGCACCGTCATCGACGCAGCGGGACGGCGATCGGCCGGATCGGCGAACCGGTTGCGCCGCGCAGCTTGAGCGGCAGGGCGACGATCGCAAACTCGTGCACCTTCTCGGCCGCGACCTCCTCGAGGTCGAGCACCTCGATGATCTGGGCGCCGGCGGTCGCGAACATGTAGCAGTGCACCGGCACGAAGCTCTCGGGCTCCTCGTGCGGCGCCACGTCCAGGCTGACGGCATCGGTGCCGATGCACATCGCGCCGACGTCCTCACACAGGTAGCGCGCGCCGCCGAGCCCGAGCCCGGGGTTGTCGGGGATGTACGTGTCCGGGTCGGGCCACCGAGTCATCCGCCCGGTGCGCAGGAAGACGACGTCCTTCGGACGTAGCTCGGTGCCCTGCTCCCTCGCGGCCGACTTCAGGTCGGCCGGCGTGATCACGTGGCCGTCCGGCAGGCAGTCGACGCCGTGCAGTCCGGCGATGTCGAGCATCACCCCGCGGGCGATCAACGGCGGGTACTGCTCGGCACCGCCCTTCTGCCACACACGGCTGCCGAGGTCCTTCTCGGCCGTCCAGCCGTTCCAGAACAGCCCGAAGTACCCGAGGTGGTTGAGGGTGTCGATATGCGTGCCGGTGTGGATGTACATGTGAATCGAGTCGCCGCAGTAGCTGTACTTCTCATGCACGTGGGCGCCCGCGCCCGACAGGTTGTCCACCACGGAGCCCTGCGGCGTGTGCGTCATCCAGATCTCGTACTTCGGATCCTGCGCCGCCGTCCACGACGGCATCCCGAAGAAGTATTCGATGCCGAGGTCGAACACGGCGGAGCCGTCCAGGCTCTCGAGAATCGCCTTCTGCGACTCGGCCGTGATCCAGTTCATGCGGCCGATCTCGTCCTCGGGGCCCCAGGGGCTGCGGGACACCTGCACGCCGTCGCGGTCGAGCAGCGGCTCGTAGGTGAAGCCATCTCCGGCGGGCACGTCAGTCATCGGGCCTCCTTCGGTCGGTCGGCTGGACTATCCCAGACGGCGCGAGGCAGGTCGAGACGCGACGGTCCGGCTCACACTCCGGCTGCGGCACGGCGGATCGCGTCGCGGATGGCGGCGTCGATGCGTGCCCCGCGCCGCTGGAAGCCGACCTCGCGCAGCACCTCGTTGATCAGGCCGTCGAGGGTTCGCGGCTCGCCGTCCGACCGGATCCAGCGCACGAGGTCGATCAGTTCCCGCGTCGGCGGCGGCGCCCCGACGCGACGGAGCGGCACGATCGGCCGCGCTCCGATGCGCTCTCCGCGGTAGGCGTCGGCGGGTGCGGCGATCGGGGCCGGGGCCGTGTCGTGGCCACTGCCGGTGGTGAGCGTGGCGCGAAGGTAGGCCTCGCGAACCCGTTCGATCTCCGCTGCGCGATCGTGGAACCAGCCCGAGGACCAGATCCGGTGGAACGCCCATCCGCGCTGCTCGAGATAGGACTGCCGCAGCCGGTCGCGCTCACGGGCCGGCGGTGACGACCGGAACCGCGCACCGTCACACTCGATGGCGAGCAGCAGACGCCCCGGAAATGCGGCGTGCTCGGCGACGAACGTGAGCCAGTACTCGGCGCAACCGAGCGGCACCACCAGCGACATGCCGGCGGCGGTGAGTTGCGCGCGCACGTCGCACTCGAACGGGTTCAGCGGGTCGCCATCAATGGCACCGCCGCCACCCTGCGTGCCGGACTGGTTCTCGGTGCCGTGTGGTCGCACCGCCACTACCCTACGGCAGCACTGCACAGAAGTCGATGGCTACGGCCGAGCGACCCGCACCGGCATCGACACGAGCCCGTTGAAGAGGTTCGTCCGGAGACGCCGCGGCTCGCCGGCCAGCTCGAAGCGGAGGCCCCGGGCGACGATCTCCTCGAGCAGGATCCGGACCTCGAGCCGCGTCACGAAGGCGCCCAGACAGTAGTGCGGCCCGCCGCCGCCGAATGCCACCTCGGGGTTCGGCGAGCGTCCGACATCGAGGCGGTACGGATCGTCGAACACCTCCTCGTCGTAGTTCGCGGAGACGTACCACATCATCAGCTTGTCGCCCCTGCGGATCGGGACGCCGCGCACCTCGGTGTCGCGCGTGGCGGTGCGGCCCAGGTGGTGGACGGGCGACGTCCAGCGGATCAGCTCGTCGACCGCCGTCGGGATCAGCGACGGGTCGGCGTGGAGACGCTCGAGTTGCCCGGGTTGCTGGATCAGCACGAGCATCCCCTGTGCGATCGCGCCGCGCGTCGTCTCGTTGCCGGCGAACACCAGCGTCTGGAAGAAGTTCGTGTACTCCGCGTCGGTCAGGCGGTCGCCGTCGATCTCGGCGTGCACCAGCCGCGAGACGAGGTCGTCTGTCGGGTTCGCGCGGCGTTCCTCGCCGATCTTCCTCCCGTACTCGAACAGGGCCCACGCCGCCGGGCTGTTGAGCGGCAACAGGTGCAGCGGCGTGGTGTTGCCATAGGCGGTCGGATCGAGCGGGATGTCGGACGTGCCGACGGCGCAATGATCGGTCAGCTCGATCAGCAGCGGCGTGTCGGACTCCGGGATCCCGAGGATCGACACCAGCACGTTGATCGGCAGCGGTGCCGCGACGCGCTCGACCCAGTCGAACTCGCCCTCGGCGACCGCCCCGTCGAGCAGCCGCCGAGTGATGCCGCGCGTGTCCGCGGCGTACTCCTGCACCTTCCGGGGCGTGAACGCCGAGCTGACGATGCGGCGCAGCCGCGTGTGCAGCGGCGGGTCGGCCTCGAGGATCGAGCGCCGCGCCGCGAGCGCCTCGGGTGCGAGCTCCCAGAGGTTGATCCCGTCCCCCGAGGCGAACGTGTCGAGATCCTTCGAGATCGCGACGACGTCGGCGTGCTTCGTGATCGCCCAGAAGCCGCCGTGGCTCCAGTCCCAGGGATGCCAGTGCACCGGGCTGTGCGCGCGGAGCAGCCGGAAGCTCGCGTGCGGCACCGCGCGCTCGTAGATCTCGTGGCTCGCGATGTCGATCGCGTCGAGATCGGCGCGCGTCGGCGCCGCATCCGTGTCCGTCAAGGCCCGCCCTCGGTCGTTGCAGACGCGACTCTACAATCGGCCCGCCGGACGGCCCGGGTGACCTGTCCGGCAGCGCCCTCAAGCGCCCGCATCGCGGGTGCCTCGCCACGTCGGGAGGGGGCGTACCTCAGGCGGCGGCGCGCTGCAGCGCGTCGTACAGCGAGACGAACTCGTCCGCCGGCACGGGCCGGCTGTAGAGGAACCCCTGCCCGAGGCTGCAGTCGTGCGCAACGAGGAACGCGGCCTGCTCCGGCGTCTCGATTCCCTCGGCCAGCGGCTGCAGGCCGAGGTTGTGGGCGAGCTGGATGATCGACTTGACCAGGATCGCCGCGCCCTTGTCGCGCGGCAGATCGGCGACGAAGGATCGATCGATCTTCAGCGTCGTGACGAGCATCTTCGTCAGCCGGCTGAGCGACGAGTGGCCGGTGCCAAAGTCGTCGACCGCGACGCGCAGGCCGCGGCGGTGCAGCTCCGCGAGAATCGGTGCGGTCGCGCGGTCGTCGGTCATCATGGCCGACTCGGTGATCTCGACCATCATCCGGCTCGGGTTCAGGCCGAACGACTCGATGGTGGCGAGCACCTCCCGGATCATCGTCGGCCGCCAGAAGCTCGCCGGCAGGTTGACCGAGACGTACAGGTCGAGCCCCTGTGCGCCCCACGCGACGGTCTGCCGGCACGCCTCGTCGATCACCCAGTCGCTGAGCGGCTTGATCAGCCCGGTACGCTCGGCGATCGGGATGAACTCGCCGGGAGCGATCAGCCCGCGGTCGCCGTCCTGCCAGCGCACGAGCGCCTCGGCGCCGACCACGGTGCCGGTGGCGAGCTCCATCAGCGGCTGGTAGTGCAGCACCAGATCGCCGTCCGAGATGGCCTTGCCGAGGCGCGTCGCGAGCGACAGCTGCCGGCGCGGATCGCTGCCGTCGCTGACGTAGACGGCGTGATCGTTGCGGCCCTGCTCCTTGGCGCGGTACATCGCGATGTCGGCGTGCTTGAGCAGCGACTCGCCATCCTCGGCCTCGTGCGGATAGACGCTGATCCCGATGCTGGCGTTGACGCTGATCTCGGTTCCGGACAGCGAGATCGGCTGCAGCAGCGTCGCGTGGACGGCAACGGCGACCTCGGTCGCGATGGCAACTGCCTGCTGCTGGTCGTCCGGGGCGCCAGGGAGGTCGGCGAGGAGGACCAGGAACTCGTCGCCGCTCTGGCGGGCCACGACGTCCTGTTCGCGGACGATCGCCCGGAGCCGGGCCGCGACCTCCACCAGCAGCTCGTCGCCGGTCGAGTGGCCGAAGCTGTCGTTGACGAGCTTGAAGCCGTCCAGGTCGATGAAGCAGACGGCGACGCTGGTCTGATCGCGATGCGCGCGGCTGAGCGCGACGTCGAGGTGCTCCTGGAACAGGAGACGGTTCGGCAGGCCCGTCAGCGAGTCGTGGTACGCCAGGAACGCCAGCCGCTCCTCGGCGCTCTTGCGGTCGGTGATGTCGCAGATCACGCCATCGAGGAACGCGACGCGACCGTCGTCACCGACGATTCCCTGTCCGCGCTCGTACACCCAGCGGATCGATCCGTCGCAGTGCATGACGCGGTACTCGATCTCGTAGGGATCGCCCCGGTCGAGCGCCTCGCCGACGGCGATCTCGACGGTTCGCCGGTCGTCGGGAAGGATCACGCTCGCGTAGGTGCGCCGGTGGTTGTTGACGAACTCGTCGGACGCATAGCCGCTGATCGACTGGACCTCGTCCGAGATGAACTCCATGGCCCAGTCGTGCGACGGCGAGCAACGGTAGATCGCGCCCGGCACGTTCCGCACGAGCGCGCGCAACCTGGCGCCATCCCAGCCTTCCAGCGACGACTCGATCATGGATGCAGGTTCGACCGAAAAGGGGTACGACCCGACCCCCTTTCGGGTGACGCGCGCTCGCGCCGGCCGGGCCGGGGCACCACCGGATGGCGGCGGGACCTCGCCGACTGACAGGACGGCCACGCCCAACCCGGGTGACGGCGCGACGCCGCGGAGCCCCCGGCAGGCGCCGCAAACCGAAGCCGGACTCGCCGTACGACCGGCGGTCGGTAAGGGGTCTCGCCACCCGATTGCCGGGCCAGGCGGGAACGTCTACGTTCGCGCGACACGCTCGTCGAGAAGGGTCGTGATGAGATGGACTGGATCTGCTGGGTCACTCCCGTGAAACCGGGACAGACCGACGTTGCACGCGAGTACTGCAAGGCGCTCGAGACGACGCGCCGGGCCGACTACGAGGCGTCGGAGCGCGAGCTCGGGATCGAGCGAGAGGTGTTCTTCCTCTGGCACTCGCCGACCGGCGAGGACTACATCGTCCTCTACATGGACGGCGAGAACATGAAGCAGGCGCTCGATCTCTGGGAGGAGCACACCGGCGAGTTCGAGACGTGGGGCAAGGGTCAGTGGGCCGAGTTCTGCGACTCCGGCGAGCTGCCGAAGCCGCTGTCCGCCGGGCCCGGAAACGGCCCGGTGCTCGAGGTGCTGTCCGCGTACGACTCGAGCATCCACAAGACCGGCTCGGTCTAGCGACCCGGGCCGATCGTCCGCGACGGACGATCGGCCCGTAGTCAGACCGGCTATCGGTTCGCGGTCAGCCGCTGCTGCGCGGCCGCGAACTGCGTCGCATCGCGCGGGCCGACGGCGTACGACCATTGTCGGGTATGCCCCCCTACCGTGCACAGCCTTGCGCCAACCGCAGGCTTGCCGGACCCTTACCCGCGGGAGCCGACACTGGGGACATGAACCGCATCGCTCCGCTCCTCATCCTCGCCACCGCCGTTCCGGTCGTGGCCCTTCCCGCCGTCGCCGACGCCAAGGGCGGCGGCACTCGCGTCACCTCCTCGAAGTCGTGCGCCGGTGGCGGCGTCGCAAAGCTCAAGGCGAAGGCCGACAACGGTCGCATCGAGATCGAGCTCGAGGTTGACGTCAACCGCAACAACCAGCGCTGGAACGTCAAGATCACGCGCAACGGCGCGTCCGTCTACTCGAAGGCCAAGCGCACCGCCGCGCCGTCCGGTTCGTTCCGCAGCAGCAAGTTCATCTCGAACGCCGCCGGCAAGGACCGCATCAGCGCCTTCGCCACCGGCCCGAACGGCCGCTCCTGCACGGTCAGCCTCTCGTTCTAACCCGCTCCACCTCCTCTCCTCCTTCCTCCGGTGCCCGCGCTCCCGCTCGCGGGCATCGGTCGTCCTGGCACCGCCCGACCGAGCGGTACCGCGACGTTCTGACCGTCCGCGAGTGCTGACTCGCGGACCGAGCGACACTCATCGATGACCGGCTACTGGACGACCGTGTGCTGCATGGCCCACAGAGCTGCAGCGGCTCGCGTCGACACGCCGATCTTGCCGTAGATGTGCTGGATGTGGTGATCAGCGGTCTTGGGTGAGATGAAGAGCCGGTCGCCGATCTCGCGGGTGGTGAGCCCCCTGGCCGCGAGTCGCAGGACATCGACCTCGCGCCGGGTCAGGCCGCCGGGGTGCTGCAGCCGTTTGCCCGTGCCCGGTCGCGGCTCGCCGTGCCCGGCGGCCACGAGTACCGCACGGCTGGCGCGAGGCTCGAGCACCGCCTCCGATTCGAGCCGGTGGAGCTCGGCCGCTGCGTCGCCCGGCGGGTGCGCCGGACGATCCGCCCGCTCGGTGGTGAGGCCGATATAGATCTCCGTCGCCGCGAGCACACACGCTGCCAGCTGGTCGGAGTCTGCTCGCACGCGCTTGTGGTACCCGGACCCGTCGCACTTCTCGTGGTGCGCCGATGCGACGGGGTTCAGAACAGCCAGCGCCGGCGACCGGCGCAGCATCTGCTCGGTCAGCATCGGGTGGAGCTCGACCCGGTCGAACTCCGTCCGTGTGAGCGGGCCCGGCTTGTCCCAGATCGAGTTCGGGACGGCGGTGGTTCCGAAATCGTGCACGAGCGCCGCGCGCCGGAGCCTCTCGACGTCGTCGTCCGGGAGTCCCAGCACCCGGGCGGCGCCGGCTGCGAGCTCCGCGCAGCGACGGCTGTGACCGCCCATGTATGGCGATTTCAGATCGATGAAGTCGGCCGCGACGTACAGGGCCTCGTCGAGCGCGTCGCCGCTCAGCATACGGTGGGGCTCGGGCTCGAGGGCCAGGACGGCGTCCCACGGCTCGATCCCGCGGAGGCGTTCGAACCACGCGTGTCCGTGTGCGACGAACAGGTCGGCGAGCGCCGGGTCGTACGTCCGGTCGCGCCGGTCGCGCGCCGTCTCGACGGCCTGGTCCGGCGAGAACAGACGTCCGATCGCCTCCATGTCGTGACTGAGATGCACGACCCGCATCGCGAGCGGGATCTCGTCCCCCTTCGCGTGGGCCGGATAGCCGTTGCCGTTCCAGCGCTCGAACGTGAAGCGGAGCGCCTCCCGCACGCTGCTGCCGAACGCGAGCCGCTCCACGAGCATGTCCGCGACCTCGCAGCCGGACGAGAAGTTGTGCACCGCCCACTCGCGAGCCGTCTCCTGGATCAGCCGGACGATCTCGTCGCGTTCCTCCGGGGGACGGCCGGCCGTGGCGTACGCCATGACGTCCCGCATCACCTCTGCCGGGTTCGCCGAGTCGTGCACCAGCGTCTGCGCGCGGATCGCGATCTCGTCGCCGAAGATGGTGGCGACCTCGTGGGCGTGTCCGGTGCAGCCGACGTATCGCAGCAGCGCCACCCAGTACACCGTCTCGCGCAGATCGTCGTCGAGGTCGGCGGCCTCCGCGAGCCAGGTCGCGAGCAGGCACGACCGCAGCTGCGACTCCAGCGGCTGACCGAACGCGTTGTCCTGCGCGAGCGCCAGCGTCGCGACCAGCTCACCGAGGCGGAGTTGCGTGTCGAAGATGGGGTGTTCTCCCGATGGATCGGACGGCTCGCGCGGCCACACTCGCTCCACGACGTCGGGTCGTCCCACTGGACGACGGAAACCATCGCACACGGGAGGGACAATGACAACGCCAGCGCACGACCGTGACCCCATCAAGGTCGGGGTCATCGCCGATCAGACCGGCCCGCTCTCGTTCATGGGGCTCGCCAACGCGAACGTGGCCCGGATGGTCATCGGCGACATCAACGCGAAGGGCGGCCTGCTCGGGCGGCCGCTCGAGCTGTGCGTCGAGGACGGCGCGACGGACGACGCCGTCGCGGCCGCGAAGGCGACGAAGCTCGTCGAACAGGATCGGGTGGATGTCGTCTTCGGCGGCATCTTCAGCTCCACCCGCCAGGCGATCAAGCGTTCCGCGGTGACCGAGGGCAAGACGCTCTACCTCTACCCCGAGCAGTACGAGGGCCAGGAGTCCGACCCGCTGATCTTCTGCACCGGGCCGGTGCCGGCGCAGCAGCTCGACCCGTTCATCCCGTGGTTCATGCGCGAGACGGGGGCGAGGACCTTCTACCTGCCGTCGGCCGACTACATCTGGCCGCACGTCATGAACGCACGCGTTCGGGAGCTCGTCACGGCGAACGGCGGGACGATCGTCGGCGAGGAGTACTACCCGCTCGACCACACCGACTACGTGGCGACCGTGGAGCGGATCACGGCGAGCGGTGCGGACGCCGTGTTCAACACCATCGTGCCGCCGGGCATCGCGCCGTTCCTCGAGGAGCTGCACGGATCCGGCTTCACGCAGCGGGGCGGGCAGCTCGTCTGCACCTACTTCGAGGAGAACTTCCTGGGCATGGTGCCGGCCGAGCACGTCGAGGGGCTGTACGGCTGCCTCGACTACTACCAGTGCGTCGACGATCCGTTCAGCCGGAAGCTGCTCGAGCAGTACGACGCCCTCTACCCGGGTGGCGCGAAGTTCACCAGCGGCAGCGGGTGCTCCGGCCTCTACCGCGCGATGCGGCTGTGGGCATCCGCCGTGACCGAGGCGGGAACGATCGAGCAGCCGCAGGTGATCGCCGCCCTCGACCACGCCGAGATCGCCGAAGGTCCCGGCGGCCCCGCCGCCGTCGTGCCCGGCCAGCATCACACCCGCATGCACATGTACATCGCACAGGTGCGGGGCGGCAGTCTCGAGATCGTCGAGAGCCTCGGCGCGATCGACCCCCAGGAGCGCCTGGTGGGTACGCCGGCCCTCACCGCCTGACACCGCACGACGCCCTGCAACACAACCACACACCACCGAGCAAGGAGATCGAGATGCTACTCGCGACAACACAGGTCGAGGACTTCGACCGCTTCATGGAGATCTTCACAACCACCGGCGCCGAGAAGCGCAACGAGCACGGGTCGAAGGGCGCGACGATCTTCCGCGACCCGTCCGAGACCGACCGGGTCTGGGTCATCTTCGACTGGGACGAGCAGGGCTGGCAGAGCTTCGTCTCCGACCCGACCGTTCCGCCGATCATGAAGGAAGCCGGGCACAAGGGCCGCCCGCAGGCCGCCGAGTTCGCCGGCCACTGCGACGCCTGACGCCGGCTCGACGGCTCCGCTCGCTCCCGGCCGCGCGTCGCGCGGCCGGGAGTGGCCGGAGCCGTCGCGGCGCTCGGAGGCGCTGCTCGTCAGCGATCCTGGAGCCGCTGTTCGAGAAGGGCCTTGAGACGCACGAGATCGTTGCGGTTGGCGCGGCGCATGGCGCGCGCCATGAAGGGCGAGGCGATGTTGGCGAAGCCGCGAGGCTCGCCGCGGTTGCGGAGCGTCATCGTCGTAGCGCCGTTCGGCGTCGCCGCGAACGTGTAGGTGGTTTCCATCGGGAACGGCCCGTCGGCGGTCCGCATCACCAGTCGGGCGCCGGGTTCCAGCTCGGCGATCTCGTACGTATAGGCGAGGCGCCGGCCGAGAAACTGCGCGACGAACCGGACGCGGCTTCCGACCGCGAGCACCGGTGCAGTCTGCCAGTCGACGGACTTGATGTTCCGGTACCACGCGGTGGCGTTGTCCGGATCCGACGCGTACTCGGCGACGGCGTTGCACGGCCGGTTGATCTCGATCGTTGTCTGGACGTCGACCGGCATCGGCTCGTCGGGGACCCCTCGACTTCGGTCCCCGGAGACTACGCCTGGGCGGCCGGGAAGTCGAGTGGAACGGCGAGGCGCTGCATGCGACGGTACACCATGTCGAGCACCGATTTCTCCGACCTGCGAGCCCTGTTCGTCAACTGCACGCTGAAGCGTGCCCCCGAGGTCTCGAACACGCAGCGACTGATGGACAACGCCATCGCGATCATGCGCGCCAACGGTGTCGCCGTGGACGAGGTTCGCGCTGTCGACCACGACGTACCGCCCGGCGTGCAACCCGACATGACCGAGCACGGATTCAAGAGCGACGAGTGGCCCGCCATTCAGCGTCGCGTGTTCGACGCCGACATCCTGGTCCTCGGGACGCCGATCTGGCTGGGCGAGAAGTCGAGCGTCTGCACCCGCGTGATCGAACGGCTCTACGGCTACTCCGGACAGCTGAACGACGCGGGCCAGTGGATCTACTACGGCCGCGCCGGAGGAGTGATCGTGACGGGGAACGAGGACGGGATCAAGCACGTCGCGATGAACGTCCTCTACTCGCTGCAGCACCTCGGCTACGTGATTCCACCGCAGGCCGACTGTGGCTGGATCGGCGAGGCGGGGCCGGGCCCGAGCTATGCCGACGCCGGAAGCGGCGGGCCCGAGAACGAGTTCACCCGCCGCAACACGACTTTCATGGCGTGGAACCTGATGCACATTGCCGCGATGATCAAGCGGGCCGGCGGGATCCCCGCCCACGGAAACCAGCGGGCAGCCTGGGACGCCGGCGCGCGATTCGACCATCCGAACCCCGAGTACCGCTGATCTCAGCCGACGAGCGCCGCGCCCTGCCGCACGCCCGCCCACGCCGCGGCCGTGCGGGGCGCGCGGTCCAAGACCCCCTGCCTGCTTGCCTTGCGGAGGTCGGCCTCGACGTCGATGTCCAGCGTCGGCGCCAGCAGCCGGAGACGGCGGCGAGCCGCGCGGACGCGCACGGCGGTGGCGGCGAGGACGTCGGTCGTGCTCATCTCGACGTCGAAGATGCGGGCCGTGCGGGCGATGCCGACGGCCCAGTAGCCGCCGTCCTCGCACGGTGCCAGCACCACCTCGTCGCGGTACCGCGGCACGCACTCCAGCACCAGCGCGCCGACGGCGAACGGCGAGTCGGTGGCCGCCACCACGCAGGCCGACGCGCCGGCCGCCAGCTCCGAGTGGACGATGTCTTCGAGACGGTCGCCGAGCGAACCCCCGGTCTGTGCGCGGAACACGAACCGCTCCGGCAGGCCGAGATCGGCGAGCCGGCCGGCCGCGTCGGGCGGGTCGTGGTACAGCACCAGGTGCGCGTCCGCCGGCGCGACGGCGGCGAGCGCCGTGGCGGAGTCGAGCAGCATCGCCTCGGCGATCTCCCGCGCGGCGGCGCGCCCGACGGTGGCCGCGAGTCGCGTCTTGGCGCGGCCGGCGGCCGGCTCCTTCGCGATCAGCGCGAAGGAGACGCTCATCGCACGGCCTCGCGCACCAGCAGGCCGCTCCAGCAGCGGGCCGCGCGCAGGGAGCCCGTGACGGAGCCCGACACTTTCGAGCGCCCGCCCAGCCGCGGCAGGTAGGCAACCGGCATCTCCCCGACGCGCAGACCGGCCTGGCCACAGCGGATGATCATCTCGAGCGGCCAGCCGAACCCGCGGTCGAGCACCCCGAGGTCGAGCAGGGCGTCGCGGCGGATGGCACGGAGCGGACCGATATCGGTGGTGCGGGGCGCGCCGGCAATCGGCAGCGAGGCACCCACCAGACGGTTGATCAGCCGATGGTCGCGGCGCATCGCGGCGCCGGGCCGCAGTGTGCGCGAGCCGAGGCTCAGATCGAGCGTCCCGGCCGCCACCGGCGCCACCACCCGGGGGACGTCGGTGGGGGCGAACGAGCCGTCGGCGTCGAGGAAGCAGAGCACGTCGCCGCGGGCGGCGGTGGTGCCGGCCCAGCAGGCCGCGCCGAACCCGCGGCGCGCCTCGACCACCACCCGCGCGCCGACGGCAGCGGCCAGCGCGCCGGTGCCGTCCCGCGAGCCGTTGTCGACCACGATCACCTCGTCTCCGTGGCCGAGCAATCCGGCCACGACGCGCTCGATCACCTCGGCCTCGTCCAGCGCCGGCAGGATCAGGCTGGTGGTCGTCATCGAACCTTCGCCGCACGGCGCGGAGTCGTCGCCGCGAGCGCCCCCTCCAGGTCGAGCAGGAGATCGTCCACGTCCTCGATGCCGAGCGACAGCCGCACCGTGCCGCGGGGGATGCCCGCCGCGCGTCGCTCACCCGGATCGAGCGAGGCATGCGACCCGTCGTCGGTGGTCGCCGCCAGGCTGTCCAGGCCGCCGATGGTGAGCAGCGGCCGGATCACGCGGAGGGCGCGGACGAACCGGGCCGCCCGCTGCTCGCTGTCCAGGCCGAGGGTGACGAGGCCCGTGCTGCCTCCCAGCACCACCTCGGCGAGGCGATGGTCGGGGTGCGACAGAAGGCCCGCAGCAGTCGGTGGGCGTGACCGCAGATCCCGCTTGCCGTCACCACGCGACCACCGGGCGGCACCACCGTCAGCAGCGTCGCCGCGGCAGCCGAGCTGCCGGATCCGTGCACGGCGAGCGTGGCGAGGCGCGCCGGACGTGGTGGAAGGGGGGCCACGCTCGGGAGCCTACCCCCGGCTGGGCCGGAGCGGGCGTCCAGCAGACGAAGTGGCTGAC
>JBBQFB010000031.1:0-24543 GCA_038321545.1 Gaiellales bacterium | reverse complement strand
GCGGCCTGTGCGCTCGTCGGCCATGCAGACACGTACCTGCCGGCTGCCGCCGACATGGGCCGAGCGCTGCTCGCCGAGGTGGACGTCGTGAACGCGGCCGGCACTGCGACCGGCACGAGCGCCCGCACGCCGAGGGTCGTCGCCGGTGCCCCGACGCTGGTGTCGGCGCCGATCGTGTCCGGCCCGGCCCGGGTCGGCGAAACCCTCGCCGCGCTGCCGCCCGTCATCGCGGGCCACGGCGCGACGGTAAGCGTCGCGCTGACCTGGTTCCGGTGCCGTGACTCGGTGCTCGCCACCTGCACCGATCGGGCCGGGACGGGCGACACGCACCTGATCGCCGAGACCGACCGCGGCCTGCGCCTGCGCGTGCGCGCCGACGTCGCAGGCTCCGGCGGAACGCTGGTCGCCTGGTCGGCGCCGACCGAGCCGGTGCTCGGCCGCAACGAGTGCCTGCTGGTGGCGCCCGGCACGATCACGGCCTGCGTCGGAGCGTCGTCGCGGGTCACGCTCGCAGCGTCGCTCGACCGCACCCGCGTCACCGCCGGCCAGCCGGTCGTCGTGCGCGGCCGTATCACCGTCGCCGGCGACGTCGCTCGGCCCGATCGGGTCACGGTCGTCCGCGCCGGGCGCGCGCAGCTGGCCGCCGTGGACGCCGCCGGCGGCTTCGCACTCACCTTCGTGCCGGGCCTCTCGGAGCGCGTCACCGTCACCGCCACCGTGGCGGGACGCGGCGACGCCCTGGTGCTCGATGCCGGCGAGGTGCGCGTCGTCCCGCGCATCACGGCGCGCTTCACCGTGCGCCGCGACCGGGGCGGCACGGTCCGCGACCTGCGCGTGGCCGGCCGCGTGCAACCGCGCGTGCCCGTGTCGAAGTTCCGCTTGCTGCTCGAGGGACGCACGCCGCAGGGCCGCGTCGTCGGGCTGATCTGCCGCGTCACCGAGCAGCCGGTGGTGGTCGAGGGTCGCTACGCGGCCAGCTGCCGGTCGCGCGGCCTGCCGCGGCTGGCGCGCTACCGGGTGCGCTTCCTGCCCGGCCCCGGCTCGCCGCTCGAGGCCGCCCAGACCGGCTGGCAGCGCGCAGCCCTGCGGTAGAGCCGCATGGAGATGCGCGGCGGCCGGACCGCTACGCTGCTCGCAGCACCAAGGTCCCTTTAAGTCCGCGCCCTGAGAGGCCGGAAAGGAGCCCGGCATGACGACTGCGACCGACAAGGTCGTAATGGACGACGACGCGCTGCGCCGGACGCTCGTCCGCATCGCGCACGAGATCGTCGAGAAGAACCCCGACATGTCCGACGTGTGCCTCGTCGGCATCTACACGCGGGGCGTCGCGATCGCGCAGCGGCTGCGGCGCGAGATCGCGCAGGCCACCGGCTTCGAGCCGGATGTCGGCGCGCTCGACATCTCCTTCTACCGCGACGACGTGACCTCCCGCCAGCCGGTCGTGCACTCGACGCGGCTCGACTTCGCGATCGACGGCCGCACGGTCGTGCTGGTGGACGACGTGCTCTACACCGGCCGCACGATCCGGGCCGCGATCGACGCGCTGTTCGATTACGGACGCCCGTCGCGCATCCGGCTGGCCGTGCTGGCCGACCGCGGGCATCGCGAGCTGCCGATCCGCGCCGACTACGTGGGCAAGAACCTTCCGACGAGCGCCGACGAGCGGGTGTTCGTGCGTCTGGTGGAGATCGACGAGGTGGACGAGGTGACGATCCGATGAGCGAGCTCCAGTACCCGCCGGCCGACGGCCGCACGAAGCGCCACCTGATCTCGATGAGCGACCTGGGCCGCGACGACGTGGAGCGCATCCTGGACACCGCCGCCTCGTTCGAGGCGGTGCTGGCGCGCGAGGTGAAGAAGGTGCCGACGCTGCGCGGCCGGACGGTCGTGAACGTCTTCTTCGAGTCGTCCACGCGCACCTCGTCCAGCTTCGAGCTGGCCGCGAAGCGGCTCTCGGCCGACACCATGTCGCTGAAGGCCTCGGGGTCGTCGGTCGACAAGGGCGAGTCGCTCAAGGACACCATCCAGACGATCTCCGCCTACGGCCCCGACGTGGTCGTGATCCGCCACGCCGGCATCGGTGCGCCGGGCCTCGTGACGCGGTACACGTCGGCGCACGTGGTGAACGCCGGCGACGGCAAGCACCAGCACCCGACGCAGTGCCTGCTCGACCTGTACACGATGCGCGAGGCGCTCGGCCGGCTGGACGGCCTCCAGGTCGCGATCGTGGGCGACGTGCTGCACTCCCGCGTCGCGCGCTCCAACATCCAGGGCTTCGCGATGATGGGCGCCGACGTGCTGCTGGTCGGCCCGCCGACGCTGATCCCGCGCGGCATCGAGGCGACCGGCGTGCGCGTCTCGCACGACATCGCCGACATCGCCGACGCCGACGTGGTCTACGTGCTGCGGATGCAGCACGAGCGGATGCAGGAAGGCGCCAACTTCGTGCCGACGCTGCGCGAGTACACGGCTCGCTGGGGCGTTACCCGCGACCGCGTCCGCCCGAGCCAGTTCGTGATGCACCCCGGCCCGATGAATCGCGGCGTCGAGATCGGTGCCGACGTGGCCGACGCCGCGCAATCGCTGATCCTGCGCCAGGTCGAGGCGGGTCTCGTGACGCGGATGGCCGTGCTGTACGACCTCGTGACACGGCCGCACGCCGCAGCCGCGACCAAGCCCGTCACGTCGGCGGTCGCCTGATGGTGCGGCTCGTCCAGCGCCCCGGCCCGCCCGCCGAGCTCGTGATCCGCGGCGCCCGGCTGTACGACCCGGCCGCCGGTCTCGACACGGTCGCCGACCTGCACGTCTCCGGCGGGGTGATCGTCGCGATCGGTGCCGACCTCGAGGCCGGCCGGGCAGAGGTGGTCGAGGCCGACGGCATGACGGTGCTGCCGGCGTTCGTCGACCCGCACGTGCACCTGCACGCGCCGGGACAGGAGTACAAGGAGGACCTCGCGACCGGCACGGCCGCGGCTGCCGCCGGCGGCTACTGCGCGATCCTCGCGATGCCGAACACCGACCCGGTCGTCGACAGCCTGCCGGTGCTGGAGTCGCTGTTCGAGCGCGGGGCGGAGGACTGCCTGATCCCGACCGGCTTCCTGCCCGCCATCTCGGTCGGCCTGGCAGGCGGCCAGCTGACCGAGATGCACGCGCTCGCCGAGCGCGGCGCGGCCGGGTTCACCGACGACGGGCGTCCGGTCGAGCGCGCATCGCTGCTGCGGCGCGCGTTCCAGTACGTCGCGCCGCTCGGCCTGCCGCTCGCCCTGCACGAGGAGGACCTGTCGCTGTCGCGGGGCGGCTCGATGCACGAGGGCGCGGTCTCGGCCGAGCTCGGCATCGGCGGCTACCCGTCGATCGCCGAGTCGGCGATGGTGGCGCGCGACCTGCGCATCGCCCGCTATGAGGACGGCCGGATCCACCTCCAGCACCTGTCGACGCGCGAGTCGCTGGAGGAGCTGGCGTGGGCCCGCTCGGTCGGCGTCCGGGTATCGGCCGAGGCCTCGCCGCACCACCTGCTGCTCACCGACGAGGCCGTCCGCTCGCTCGACGGCAACGTCAAGATGAACCCGCCGCTGGCCTCCGAGGCCGATCGCCAGGCGCTCATCGAAGCGGTCCGCTCGGGTCTCGTCGACTGCATCGCGACCGACCACGCGCCGCACGCGGCCGAGGAGAAGGAGCAGCCGTTCGAGCAGGCCCCGAACGGCGTGACCGGTCTCGAGACGGCGTTCGCCGCGATCCTGACCGGCCTCGTCGAGCCCGGCGTGCTGCCGCTCGCGACGGTCGTCACGGCCATGACGCTCGCGCCGGCCACGGCCTTCAAGCTGAGCGCCCCGCGGCTCGAGGTGGGGGCACCGGCCGACCTCGCGGTGTGGGACCTGGCCGGCGAGTGGACCGTCCGCGCCGACACCTTCCATTCCCGCAGCGCCAACAACGCGTTCCTCGGGCGCCGCCTGCGCGGTCGCTGTCACCTGACGGTGGCGGGCGGACAGGTCGCGTTCCGGCTCGTCGACGTCGGAGTGCCGGCATGAGCTACGTGCTGCTCGAGGACGGTCGCCGGTTCGACGGCGAGGCCGGCTCCGCGCCCGGGTTCGCGCTCGGCGAGGTCGTCTTCACGACCGGCATGACCGGCTACCAGGAGAGCCTCACCGACCCCAGCTTCGCCGGGCAGATCATCACCTTCACCGCCCCGATGATCGGCAACTACGGCGTCGAGGGCGACGTGGGCGAGTCCGACGACGTGCAGGTGCGCGCGCTGATCTGTCGCGAGGCCCGCAACGCCCAGCCTCCCGGCCGCGAGGGGCTGATCGACTGGCTCGACGCGGCCGGCGTGCCGGTGCTGACCGGCATCGACACCCGCGCGCTGGTGCGCCACCTGCGCGAGCGCGGCGCCATGCGCGGCGCGGTGGTCACCGACGGCACCGCGCCGGCCGAGGCCGCCGAGCGCATCGCGGCGCTGCCCCAGATGGCCGGCCAGGACCTCGCCGCGGCCGTCTCGCGGCCCTCTCGCCGGTGGCCCGCGGCCACCGCTCGGGCCCGCGTGACGGTGCTCGACTACGGCGCGAAGGACTCCATCGCCCGCCTGCTGGCCGAGGCCGGCGCCGACGTGACCGTCGTCCCGCACGACTCGACGGCGGCCGACGTCGCCGCCACCGATCCCGACGGCGTGCTGCTCGCGAACGGCCCCGGCGACCCCGGCGTGATGGACGAGCACGTCGCCAACGTGCGCGCCATGCTGGACGACGACCGGCCGCTGTTCGGCATCTGCCTGGGCCACCAGCTGCTGGCCCGTGCGCTCGGCCTGGAGACCTTCAAGCTCCGCTTCGGCCACCGCGGCGCGAACCACCCGGTGCTCGAGCAGGCCACCGGCCGCGTGCTGGTGACGAGCCAGAACCACGGTTTCGCGGTGGCGGCGCCCGAGGGCGACGACGCCGCTGTGGTCGTCACGCACGTCTCGCTCTACGACGGCACGATCGAGGGCCTGCGGGTCTCCGACCGCGACGTGTGGTCGATGCAGTTCCACCCCGAGGCCTCGCCCGGCCCGCACGACGCGCGCGACGCGCTGGTGCGGTTCGTCGAGATCGCCGCCGCGCACGCGAAGGAGACCCGCTGATGCCCCGGCGAGACGACCTGAAGAAGATCTGCGTGATCGGCTCCGGCCCGATCGTGATCGGCCAGGCGTGCGAGTTCGACTACTCCGGCGTGCAGGGCCTGCGAGTGCTGCGACAGGAGGGCTACGAGACGGTCCTGATCAACTCCAACCCGGCGACGATCATGACCGACCCGGGCTGGGCCGACCGCACGTACATCGAACCGCTCGACCTGGAGGGCATCGCGACCGTGCTGCGGCGCGAGCGGCCCGACGCGCTGCTGCCCACGCTGGGCGGCCAGACCGCGCTGAACGCGGCCATGGAGCTCCACGGTGCGGGCGTGCTGGACGAGCTCGGCATCGAGCTGATCGGCGCGTCCATCCACGCCATCGAGACCGCCGAGGACCGCGAGCTGTTCGCACGGGCGATGGCGAAGTGCGGGCTGCGCTGCGCGCGCTCCGTGATCATCCACTCGGTCGCCGAGGCCGAGACGGCCGTCGGCTCCGGCACGCTGCCGCTGCCGGTCGTGATCCGGCCGGCGTTCACCCTCGGCGGGCAGGGCGGCGGGTTCGCGAACACGCTCGCCGAGCTCCGCTACCACGTGGAGCGCGGCGTCGCCGAGTCGCCGATCGGCCAGGTGCTGCTCGAGGAGTCGCTGCTCGGCTGGGACGAGTTCGAGCTCGAGGTGATTCGCGATCGCCTCGACAACGTGATCATCGTCTGCTCGATCGAGAACCTCGATCCGATGGGCGTCCACACCGGCGACTCGGTCTGCGTGGCCCCGGCCATGACCCTGTCCGACCGCGAGTACCAGGCGCTGCGTGATGCGGCCGTGACCGTGATCCGCGCTGTCGGCGTCGAGACGGGCGGCTCGAACGTGCAGTTCGCGGTCAACCGCGAGACCGGCGAGATCGTCGTGATCGAGATGAACCCGCGCGTCTCACGGTCGTCGGCCCTGGCCTCGAAGGCCACCGGCTACCCGATCGCGAAGGTCGCCACGAAGCTCGCCATCGGCTACACGCTCGACGAGATCCCGAACGACCTGACGCAAACCACGCCGGCCAGCTTCGAGCCGACGCTCGACTACGTGGTGGTGAAGATGCCGCGGTTCGCGTTCGAGAAGTTCCCCGGCTCCGACGAGCGCCTGACCACGCAGATGAAGTCGGTCGGCGAGGCGATGTCGATCGGCCGCACGTTCTGCGAGGCGTTCGGCAAGGCGCTGCGCTCGCGCGAGCTCGACACGTCGCCGCGCCTGACCGGCCCGGTCGACGTGCCGTTCTGGGATCGCTACGACACCATCCTCGCGCGGCTGCGCGCGGGGGAGACGCCCGAGGCCCTCGCTGCCGAGGCCGACGTCCACATCTGGTTCCTGCACGAACTGGCGCGGATGGTGGCCGTCGAGGAGGAACTGGTCGCGGCCGGTCTGACCGCGATCACGCCCGCGCTGTGGCGCCGCGCGAAGCGACATGGCCTGGGCGACTCGTGGCTCGCGACGCGGCTCGGCGCCCCCGAGGCCGACGTGCGCGAGGCGCGCATCGCGGCCGGCGTGCGGCCGGTCTACAAGGCCGTCGACTCGTGCGCGGCCGAGGTCGAGGCGCGCACCAGCTATCGCTACTCCACGTACGAGGACGAGCACGAGCCGGTGGAGGATGACCGGCCGAGCGTGCTGATCCTCGGCTCCGGCCCGAACCGGATCGGCCAGGGCCTCGAGTTCGACTACTGCTGCGTGCACGCCGCGATGACGTTCCGCGCGCTCGGCTACGCGGCGATCATGGTGAACTGCAACCCCGAGACGGTGTCGACCGACTACGACACGTCCGACCGGCTGTACTTCGAGCCGCTCACGATCGAGGACGTGCTCGAGATCGTCGAGGTCGAGAAGCCGGCCGGCGTCGTGATCCAGTTCGGCGGGCAGACGCCGTTGCGCCTCGCGAAGCGGCTGATCGACGCCGGCGTCCCGATCCTCGGCACGCCGTTCCACGCCATCGACCTGGCCGAGGACCGCCAGCGGTTCGGCTCGCTACTCGACTCGATCGGCCTGAAGGCGCCCGCCTGGGCGATCGCGAGCACCCCCGACGAGGCGGCGGCGGCGGCCGCGAAGATCGGCTATCCGGTGCTCGTCCGGCCGAGCTACGTGCTCGGCGGCCGCGCCATGCGCATCTGTTACGACGAGGAGATGCTGCGCTCCGGGTCGATCGCCTCGAGCACGCTGGTCGACTCGTTCGTCGAGGACGCGATCGAGATCGACGTCGACGCGGTGTCCGACGGCGACGACGTGCTGATCGGCGCCGTCATGGAGCACGTCGAGGAGGCCGGCATCCACTCCGGCGACTCGGCGTGCGTGATCCCGGCGCTGGCGATCGGCGACGACGTCGAGTTCGAGGTGCGGCGGCAGACGCGCGAGCTGGCGCGGGCGCTCGGCGTCGTGGGGCTCGTGAACGTGCAGTTCGCGGTTCGCGACGGAGAGGTGTTCGTGATCGAGGCGAACCCGCGCGCATCGCGCACGGTGCCGTTCGTGGCCAAGGCGACCGGCCTGCCGCTGGTCGAGGCCGCCTGCCGCGTCGCGCTCGGCGACCGGATCGCCGACCTCGGCCTGCGCGAGACGACGCCGACGGTCGTGTCGGTGAAGGAGGCCGTGCTGCCGTTCGCGCGGTTCCCCGGCGCGGACGCCCTGCTCGGGCCCGAGATGCGGGCGACCGGCGAGGTGATGGGCATCGGCCCCGACTTCGCCACCGCCTTCGCGAAGGCATCCCGCGCCGCGGGCCAGCCCCTGCCCGGGCCGCGGCCCGACCGGCAGTCCGCGGTCGCGATCACCGTCAACGACCGCGACAAGCCGGCCGCCACGCTGCTCGCCCAGCGATTCCACGACATCGGCTTCAAGATCTACGCCACCGGCGGCACGGCGCGTGCCATCCGCCGGCTCGGCACGCCGGTCGACGAGGTGTCGAAGGTGCACGCGCCCGGGGTCGCGACGATTCCCGACCTGATCGTGAGCGGCGACGTCGACCTCGTGGTGAACACGCCGCTCGGCCGCGGCGCACGCGGCGACGGGTACGAGATCCGCCGGGCGTGCACGCAGGCCAAGGTGCCGTGCATCACGACCCTGTCGGGCGCCAGCGCGGCGATCCAGGCGATGGCGCGGGCCTGGAAGGTCGACCCGAAGCCGCTGCAGGAGCTGCACCTGGGTCAGGCGGTCGACGCGCGCGCACCCGCGTGACGGCGACGTCGGTCTCGGCCACCGTCCGCGCCACCGTCGCGGTCGGCAGCTACACGGTGATCGAGCTCGACGGCGATATCGACGTCGGCTCGCCCGGCACGTTCGCGATGGTGCGCGACCCCGACGGCGCGGCGTTCCTGCCGCGTCCGGTCGGCATGTTCCGGCGGCCCGACGGCACGCCGGCCTTCCTCGTCGATCCGGCGTTCTCGGTCGGCGCGCTGGTGCGGGCCAGGTCGCTCGACGTGCTGTCGCCGCTCGGCACCGGCTTCGACCTTCGCGGCGCGCGGGCCGAGACGACGCTGCTGGTCGGCGGCGGGATCGGCGCGACGGTGTTCTTCGGCGTCGCGGCGGCGCTCGGCGGCTCGGTGCGCTGCGTGGCCGGGTTCCGCGAGGCCGAGCAGGCGGCGATGCTCGAGCTGATCGCTCCCGCCACCCACCGCGAGGCCGCGCTGGCGCCCCGGCTCGTCACCGAGCTGGTCGATCTGACCGGCATCGAGCTGGTGCTGGCTTCGGGTCCCCGCGCGATGGTGCGGGCGGTCGCGGCGATGGCCGCCGAGCGCGGCACGCCCTGCCAGGTGGCGCTCGAGGCGCCGATGGCCTGCGGCTTCGGCGCCTGCTACGGCTGCGCCGTCGAGCTGGACGGCGTCTGGAAGCGGCTCTGCATCGAGGGGCCGGTCGTGGCGGCGGAGCGGATCGCATGATCGACCTCGGCGGCCTGCAGCTGGAACACCCGGTGCTGAACGCGTCCGGCACGCTCGACGCGCGGTCCGCGCACACGGTGCTCGGGGACGCGACGCTCGGCTGTGCAGCGCACGTCACGAAGACGATCACGCCCGAGCCGCGCGCCGGCAACGCCGCGCCGCGCATCGCCGAGGTGCCGGGCGGGATGATCAACTCGATCGGTCTGCCCGGTCCCGGCATCGAGCGCTTCTGCAGCGAGGTGCTGCCCGAGACGGCCGCGCTCGTCGATGTGCCGATCATCGTGTCGGTGGGCGGGTTCTCGCACGACGACTACGTGCGGCTGGTCGACCGCCTGGCCGACCTCGACGCAGTCGCCGGGCTGGAGCTCAACCTGAGCTGCCCGAACGTGAAGTCCGGCTGCATCTCGATCGGCACCGACCCGCGCGAGACGGAGGCGGTCACCGCCCTGGCGCGGGGCCGGACCAGGCTGCCGCTGCTGGTCAAGCTGTCACCGAGCGTGGCCGACGTGGCCGAGCTGGCGCGGGCCGCCGAGGCCGGCGGCGCCGACGCGCTGACGCTGACGAACACCGCGCGCGGGATGGTGCTGAACCGCTTCACCGGCAGGCCGCTGCTGGGAGCCGGCACCGGCGGGGTGTCGGGGCCGGCGCTCCGCCCGCAGGCCCTGGCTGCCGTCGCGGCGGCACGGGCCGCGGTCGCGATCGCGCTGGTCGGGCTGGGCGGCATCGAGACGGCCGACGACGCGCGTGACTTCCTCGCCGTCGGCGCGACGGCGGTGGCGGTCGGGACGGCGATCTTCCGAGATCCCCGCGCGCCCGCCCGCGTGCGCGACGGCCTCGCGTCAGCCTAGTCGCCGGTCCGTGCGCGGCGCCTCGCGGAGATCGCGCGAGGGTCGGAGACGACGCTTTCGACCGGGACGCGGCGACGACCTGCCGGGGAAAGGTCCAGAAGGTGGCCCAAGGGTCGGACGCACCCGTCCGTTTGTCCCTTTCGACGGTCATCCACCCCCTCCGCGAATGGGCCTTATCCACGCCTTCACAGGGGATTTGAAAGACGTCTCCGTTTACATCGCCCGAAGTGGCGGTTTCCCGCAAGAAAACAGGCGGTTCCGCCTTGCGGCGACGTCCTAGATCGGCCATGATCCGCGTCCAATGTCGACCGCGCAGAAGCTCGCCTCCCAGACCCCAGCACGGAGCCTCGACCAGCGCATGGAGGCGCTGCAGCGCGCGAACGTCATTCGTATCGCCCGAGCGCAGCTGAAGCGCGACCTCAAGGCGGGCACGTCCTCCATTTCCGCGCTCCTCGGCGACCCGCCGGAGTGGGTGCTGACGGCGAAGGTGTTCGACCTTCTGCTGGCCGTCCCGAAGTGCGGCCGCGTGAAGGCCGGCCGCCTGCTGACGACGTGCCGGATCTCGCAGTCGAAGACGGTCGGCGGCCTCTCCGAGCGCCAGCGGGCCGAGCTCGTCGCGCTGCTGCGCCGGTAGCGCACGAGGCGCCGGCCATCGCGATCCTGTTCGTCATCTCCGGACCGTCCGGAGCCGGCAAGGGCACGTTGATCCACGGCGTGCTCGATCGCGACCCCGACATCGCCGCCGTCGCCGTGTCGGCCACCACCCGGCGCCAGCGGGAGGGAGAGCGGGAGGGACGCGAGTACTACTTCCTGTCCGACGAGGCCTTCCAGCGTCGCGTCGACGCGGACGCGTTCGAGGAGCACGTGTCGTTCGCCGGCGGACGCTACGGCACGCTCAAGGAGGAGATCGACCGGCTGCTCGGCGAGGGCCGGAACGTGATCCTCGAGCTCGAGGTGGAGGGGTCGTTCGCGATCCGGCGCCGGCGGCCCGAGGCGTGCCTGATCTTCATCGATGCGCCGCTGGCCGAGCTCGACCGGCGCCTCCGCCGGCGCGCCACCGAGATGGCCGGCGAGATCGAGATGCGGCTCGCGATCGCGAACGCGCAGCGCCGCGAGCGCACCCAGTTCGACCACGTGATCCTGAACGACGACGCGGAACGGGCTGCGGGAGAGCTCTACGCTACGATGCGGACGGAGATCTCCCGGCGTGGCAGCCAACCGGCGCCCGCATGATCCGTCTCGAGGCAGCATGATCTATCCCAAGCTCGACGACCTGACGCAGGTCGTTCCGTCCAAGTACGCACTCGTCATCATCGCCGCCAAGCGCGCGCGGCAGCTGAACGCGTATCACCACATGCTCGGTGAGGGCGTGGTCGAGGACGTCGCCCCGCCCCTCGTCGACTCGCGGTCGAAGAACTACCTGACGATGTCGCTCGAGGAGGTCGCTCAGGACCGCCTCGCGTGGGGCTCCGACAAGTAGTCCTGCTCGGCGTCACCGGCGGCATCGCCGCCTACCGCGCCGCCGAGCTCTGCCGTCTGTTCGTCAGGGACGGCCTAGAGGTCCAGGTCGTGATGACGCCTGCCGCCGAGCGGTTCGTGGGCGCCACCACGTTCGCGGGCCTGTCCCGCGCGCCGGTGCTGACCGACCGGCCTGCGCCGGGCGGTCCGATCTACCCGCACCTCGACGCGGCGCGGGCCGCCCGCGTGATGGTGGTGGCGCCGTGCTCGGCGAACACGCTCGCGAAGCTGGCGCACGGCCTGGCCGACAACGTGCTGACCGAGTCGGCGCTCGCGCTGGCCGGACGCCTGGTGGTCTGCCCGGCGATGAACGTGCGGATGTGGGAGCACCCGGCCACCCGGACGGCCGTCGCGCTGCTGCGTGACCGCGGGGCCGTGATCGTCGGGCCCGACGAGGGCGAGCTGGCCGAGGGCGAGACCGGCGCCGGGCGTCTCGCCGCGCCGGCCGCCATCCACGCCGCCGTCACGGCGCTGCTGCGTCCGGCCGGTCCGCTGCACGGCCGGCGCGTGCTGGTCACCGCCGGCGGCACCCGCGAGCCGCTCGACCCGGTGCGCTACCTCGGCAACCGCTCGAGCGGACGGATGGGCGTGGCCCTGGCCGATGCCGCGCTGCTGCGCGGCGCCGCGGTGACCACGCTGCTGTGCAACGCCGCCGTGGCACCGTCCGGCGGCACCGTCGTCCAGACGCCGACCGCGGCCGACCTGGAGCGCGAGACCCTCGCTCGGGCCGCCGGCGCCGACGTCGTGCTGATGGCCGCCGCGGTGGCCGACTACCGGCCCGCACAGGCCGCCGACTCCAAACGGCCGCGGGAGGGCGACTGGTCGCTCGAGCTGGTCGCGACCGCCGACATCCTGGCCGCCGTCGGTGCCGCCCGACGCCCGGGCCAGGTGCTGGTGGGCTTCGCCGCCGAGACGGGCGACGGGCTCGAGCGGGCGCGGGCGAAGCGCGAGCGCAAGGGCGTCGACCTGATCGTGCTGAACGACGTGGCGCGGCCCGACATCGGGTTCGAGGTCGACGACAACGAGGTCGTGCTGGTCGGCCCCGACGGTGAGGAGCATCTTGCGAAGGCGCCCAAGGCGGCGATCGCGGGCACCATCCTCGACCGGGTCGAGACGCTCCTCCGCTAGGGTGCCGCCCGTGGAAAAACGCGCCATCATCGCCGACCTCGGGGGCGGCGTCCATCGTGTGACGTTGCCGCTGCCGTGGGCGCTCGACCACGTCCACTGCTACGCGGTCGAGGATCCGGCCGGCTGGACGATCTTCGACTCCGGCCTCGGCACGCCCGGCACGACTGCCCGCTGGCGCGATGCGTACGCCGAGCTCGGTTCGCCGCCCGTGCGCCAGGTCGTGGTCACGCACTACCACCCGGACCACAACGGCGCCAGCGCTGCGCTGGTCGAGCTGACGCGCGCCGAGCGGTTCGTGCAGGGCCGCCGCGACTACGAGCTCACGGGGCCGGGATTCCTCGATCCCGACGGGCCGCCGCGGTTCGAGCAGCACCTGATCGCGATGGGCATGCCGGCGGCCGAGGCGCAGTCGTCCGCCGAGGACGAGCGCGACACGCCGTACCACCCGGCCGACCCCGACCTGCTGCTCGACGAGGGCGACGTCCTCGAGTTGCAGGGCGAGCAGTTCGACGTCTACCGGCTGCCGGGGCACGCCGAGGGCCACGTCGTCTTCGTGGGGCGGACGAGCCGCCGGATGTTCGGCGGCGACACGATCCTGAACGAGATCTCGCCGAATGTCGGGTTGTGGGGCGAGGGCGACTCGCCCGACCCGCTGGCCGACTTCGCGCACTCGTTGGTGCGGATCCGCGACGAGTTCCAGCCCGGCATCATCTACCCCGGCCACCGCACGCCGATCGAGGATGCCGCGGTCCGGGTGAACGAGCTGCTCGCCCACCACGAGGAGCGGCTGGCCGAGTGCGTGGCCGGGCTCGAGGGCGGGGCGGCGACGCCGTACGAGCTCGCGCAGCATCTGTGGGGCAGCCGCCTCGACTACCACTCGCGGCGGTTCGCGATGGTCGAGGGCGCCGCGCACCTCGTCCGGCTGGTCGCGCAGGGGCGGGCCCGGGAGGTGGACCGCTTCCGGTTCGCCGCCATGTGAGCGACACTACGCGGATGCTCGACATCTCCGGTCTCGGGGTTCGCGACGCGCAGGCGCGTGACGCGGCTCTCGCGGCCTTCGGCGAGGCGCTGCTGGGAGCCGCGCGCGCGGCGGATACCGTCGTCCGCTCGACCGCCGAGACGCTGGTCGGCCTGCTCGGTCACGCGGAGGCCACTGCCCGCTCGGCGGCCTGCCAGGCGCTCGGTGTCGTGCTGATCCGCGACTGCCAGGGGCCGTGCCTCGGCGAGGGCGGCTTCCGCCGTATCCGCGACGCGCTGATCGGGCTCGCCGCGACCGGGTCGGAGGTGGATGCGTCGTGCCTCGCCGACGCGCTGGACGAGGTCGCGCGCCATCGCGAGGCGACGCCGTCCGACCGCGTCGCGGTCGTCCAGGCGCTCGCGACGACCGTGGCGCGCACGACGGCGCCGTTCGACGCGGAGCACGACGAGCGCATCGCCTACGCCCTGGCGGGCGTGGTGGCGGCCGGCGACGTGGCTCCGCGCGAGGCGGCCGACCGGTTCGTGATGGCGCAGCCGTACGCCGGCAGCGCCCGGCTCAACGCGAAGCACGTCCTGCGCGCCACCGCGGCGCGCACGGGCGATGCGGCGTTCTCCGAGGCGGCCGACCTGCTCGTCGCGCGTTAGACGTGCGCTAAACGCAGGGCTGCGGGCGCAGCAGCGCCTTGGTGACGAGCTCGATCGTCGTCGCGCCGTACTCGGTGCCGGGGTTGCCGAACGTGGTGATGCCGAGCCCGAGCGTGGTGCCGCCGCGCTCGAGCCGGGCGCCCTGGTGCGTGGCCTTGCCGGTGCCGTAGCCCCAGCCGCCCTTGAACAGGACCTTGTACCCGCGCGGCGCGCCCCGCGGGACGCCCCACCGCTGGTACGAGACGATCGACGAGAACAGCCGGCGGGCATACGTGCGGTGACGCTTCGGCAGGTTCTGGTCGAGGTGCCGGAACAGCACCGCCTGGTCGCGTGCGCTGGTGGGGGAGAGTCCCCAGAAGCCGTGGATCAGCTGGAACGAGCGCATCCCGATGCGCCGCGCCTCGCCCTCGATCTTCGTCTCGCCGAGCTGATTGATCATCGTGCTCGCGGCGCCGTTGTCGGAGTACCGGATCATCCGGTCGAGGAGACGCTTCTCGGCCGGCGTCAGCGACCGGTGCCGGACCGACGACTGGCGCAGGAAGGTCAGCAGCAGCAGGCTCTTGATCGTCGACACGCCACGGACGGGCGTGGTGTAGCGCTTCCCGTGGAGGTGGCCGCCCGTGTCGATGACCGCGAACGTGACGTCGCCGGCGCGGCTGCGGGCCACGGCGTCGGCGTGCGCCACCCGTCGCTTCCAGCAGGCCGACTCGGCGTTGGCCGCTGCGGGGGCGAGGACGAGAAGCAGGAGGGCTGCGACGACGGAGCGCACGGCAGGGATCCTACGCCTTCTGGCGTTGACGGAACCGCAACGGGCCGGGCTGCGTACACCGCTTATACTGGCCCCGGACCGGCCAGTGTGTTGCAGCACAGAAGGAGTGCGGGTGGAAGCATCGAGCAGCGTGATCCCCCTCGACGCGACGCAGGCGGCAGAGATCGTCGATCGCATCGTGACCAACGTGAAGCGGGTGATCCACGCGCCCGACGAGACGCTTCGGCTGTGCGTGCTCGCGCTGCTCGCCGAAGGGCACGTGATCCTGGAGGACGCACCGGGCGTGGGCAAGACCCAGCTCGCGAAGGCGCTCGCCAAGTCCGTCGATCTTCGCTTCTCCCGTGCGCAGTTCACGCCCGATCTGCTGCCCTCCGACGTGACGGGCGTGTCGGTCTACAACCAGCGCACGAACGAGTTCGAGTTCCGTCCCGGCCCGGTGTTCACCGACATCCTGCTGGTCGACGAGATCAACCGCGCCTCGCCGAAGACCCAGGCCGCTCTGCTCGAGTGCATGCAGGAGAACCAGGTCACGGTGGACGGCGAGACGTACCGCCTGGAGCCGCCGTTCATGGTGCTCGCGACCCAGAACCCGATCGAGTACGAGGGCACCTACCCGCTGCCCGAGGCCCAGCTCGACCGGTTCATGATGCTGCTGCACCTCGGCTACCCCGAGCTGGCCGATGAGGCCAAGATGCTCGCCGAGCAGGCGCTCGCCGACCCGCTCGAGACGCTCACGCCGGTCGCCGACGGTGAGGAGATCCGGGCGGCGATCGCGGCAGCCAAGTCGCTGCACGTCGAGGAGAGCCTGAACCGGTACGTCGTCGCGCTGCTGCGCCACACGCGCGCCGATGGCCGCGTCGTGCTCGGCGGCAGCCCGCGCAGCGGCATCGCCGTGATGCGCGTGGCGAAGACCCGCGCCCTGTGCTCGGGCCGCGACTTCGTGACCCCCGACGACATCAAGGCCGTCGTCGAGCCGGTGCTCTCGCACCGCGTGATCCTGTCGCCCGAGGCGCGCTCCACCGGCACCACCGGCGCGGACGTGATCGGAGACGCCCTCCGGCACACGCCGGTGCCCGTCTGATGCTGACGGCCCGCGGCCGCCTGGCGTTGCTCCTGGCCGCGGGAATGTACGTCGCGGCCTGGGCGCTGGGGACGCGGGAGGCGTACGCGCCCGCGGTCGGCCTCGGGCTGGCCGTGCTGGCCGCCGTGGTCTACGTGCGGCTGGTGCGCGGACCCTTCCGGCTCGTCCGCCGCGGCGGGCCGGGTGAGCACGTCGAGGGCGGCGAGCTGTCGGTGCGCGTCGAGGTGCAGCGCGACGGTGGCCTGCCGCCGGTCGGCGCGCGCCTGTTCGACACGCTGCCGGCGGTCGGCGAGGCCCAGGTACCGCTGTTCAAGTCCGGAGACGTGCTGGCCGGGCGCTACACGCTCCGCGGGTTGCCGCGCGGTCGCTACCGCCTGGACAAGGCGCGGCTGGTCGTCGACGACCCGTTCGGCCTGGCGCGCAGCGAGCTCGAGCTGCCGGCGCAGGGCGCGATCGTCGTCTACCCGCGCATCTTCGAGCTCGAGCGGCTGTTCCCCGACGGCGGCGGCCCGAACGGCATGTCCGGCCGCTACCTGCTGGCGCGCGGCGCCGGGTTCGACTTGCACTCCGTGCGCGACCACCAGGCCGGCGAGTCGCTGCGGCGCGTGCACTGGCCGTCCACCGCGCGCCGCCAGAAGCTGATGGTGAAGGAGCTCGAGGACGCGCCCCGTGACGAGGCGGCGGTGGTGCTCGACGCTCGCGCCGGCCTGGTCGTCGGCACGGCGCCCGACTCGTCGTTCGAGATGATGGTGCGCGCGTCCGGCTCGATCCTGCGCCGGCTGGCGTCCGAGGGCCGACGGTCGGCGCTGGTCGTGTCCGGCGCCCGCCTGGAGCGCACCGCGGTGACGTCGCTGGAGGGCGACTGGCGCGTGGCGCTCGAGGTGCTGGCCTCGGTGCAGCCCGACGGCCGGCGCTCGCTGGTGGCAGCGCTCGAGGACGGCCGCGTCGGTCTCGATGCCGCCCGCCTGTTCCTGATCACGACCGAGCTCACGTCGCAGCTCGAGCAGCGCCTGTCGCTGATCGCCGGCCGCCGCGAGGTGGCGTTGGTGTGGGTCGATGCGCGCAGCTGGAACGAGCGGGCACCCGCCGTCGGCGCGCCCGAGGGCATCGCCCTGGCACTCCAGCGCCGTGGCGTCGCGGTCGTGCGGGTGCGCCGCGGCGACGACCTCGCGACCGTGTTGCAGGCCGGCGTGCGGGTCGCCTCACCGCCGCCGTCCCAGGCGGTGCGGGCATGAGGTCGGCGTTCGAACGGCTGGCGCCGCCGCTCGCCCTGTACGTCGCGCTGGTGGCGTTCTCGATCTGGCACCTGAAGCAGATCGAGGATCCGGAGCTGACCGGCCTCGCGCTGTGGGCCGTGCTCGCGCTGGCGCCGGCCCTGCTGGCGGCGCTGTCCTCGCAGCAGCTGGCGCCGCGCCGGTTTGCCGTGCTGGTGCTGCCGGCGATCGTCGTCGCCGTCGGCGCCGCCACCGGGCACTGGCCGTTCCGGCCCCACCTGCTCGGCGACACCGGCTACTTCCGGCTGGTCGGCGGCGACCTGCACGACGGGCTCGAGCGGTGGGTGCGCACGCTGCTGCCGTACGACCCGGCCAAGGCGCCGCAGTTGCACGCCGTCGTGCTGCTCGCGATCTTCGCCTGCTTCGCCGCCCTCGCCGCCTCGCTGCTCGTCTGGCGCTCGCCCTACCCGGCGATCGTGGTCGGGTTCATCCCGTTCCTCGTCGTCTCGACCGTCTACGTGCTGCCGCAGCCGACGCTGCGCGCGGCCATCTTCCTCGCGCTGATGCTCGCGATCCTGGGCGTGCTGTCGCAACGGCGGAGACCGACCATCCAGCTCGCGGCGGGCGCCACGGTGGTGCTGGTCGCGGTGCTCGCCGCGACCCTGCCGGGCGTCGCGAAGAGCGCGATGCTGGACTGGAAGCAGTGGGGGAAGCCGGAGAAGACCGGCACCAGCGTCGGCTTCATCTGGAACCACACCTACGCCGGCCTGAAGCGGCCGAAGAAGCCGGTCACGCTGCTGCGGGTCACGTCGGACAGCCCGTCGTACTGGCGCGCGGTCGTGCTCGGCAAGTTCAACGGTCTGGCCTGGGTCGCGGAGCCGACCGTCGTCGACACCGGTTCGCCACCCACCGTGGTGGTGCCGCAGGACGCCCTCTCGGAGGCCGCGCAGGGCCTGTCGCTGAAGCAGAAGTCGGCGAAGTTCCAGAACGTCAACCTGGCCTCGAACGACCTGGTGGCGCCCGGCGAGGTGCTCGCGATCAAGGGCATCGACGGCGACGCCGGCCAGATCAGCCGCACGTCGGACGGTGTCTTCTCGACCGCGAAGAACGTCCCGATCGACTCCTCCTGGACGGCCGAGTACCTGCCGGTGCAGCCGACCATCAAGGACCTCACCGACGCGAAGCCCGACTACCCGGAGGACCTGCAGGCCACCGACCTGGCGCTGCTCGACGAGGGCGTCGTGTTCCCGGTCTGGGGCACGCCCGGCCGCGAGGCCGTGGTCGACGACCTGATCAGCACGCACTTCTTCGACCCGCAGCTCCTGCGGTGGCGCGAGGTGTACGACAGGGCGAAGGAGATCACCAGGGACGCCGGCTCGCCGTACGAGGCGGTTGCCGCGATCGAGTCGTACTTCCAGGCCAACTACCGGTACGACGAGAAGGCCGACTACTCGAGGGCTACCGACGGGCCGCTGCCGAGGTTCTTCCTGAACGGCAAGACCGGCTACTGCCAGATGTTCGCCGGCACCATGACGGTGATGTTGCGCATGCTCGGCATCCCGTCCCGGATCGGCGAGGGCTTCACCGAGGGCACGCGCAACGTCAGTCGGGGCACCTACGTCGTGACCGACCGCGACGCGCACGCGTGGGTCGAGGTGTGGTTCCCGAAGTACGGCTGGATGCCGTTCGAGCCGACGCCGTCCCGCGAGCTGCCGTTCGACTACTCGACGACGTCGAAGAACTTCTCCACCGCGGCCACCAAGGCGCTGGCCGGTACCGCCGGCTTCGACTCGGCCCGGCTCGAGCAGCTCGCGAAGCTGGCCGGCACGCCCAGCCGCGTCGCCGGCGCGCCCCTCGGCGGCGGCCGCGGCCCGCGCGAGGGCGGCGGCGGAGTCGGTGCCGTCGTGGGCGGGAACTGGCACCCCGGCTTCGTCTCGTGGCTGCTGCTGATCGCGGCCGGCCTGGTGGTGCTGCTGGTGCTCGTGAAGCGCCTGCGCTCGCTCATCCCGTACCTCCGGAAGGGCCCGCACGCCATCGCTGCGGCGGTGCGGCGCGACCTCGAGGCGTACGTGCGCGACCAGGGCGTCCCGCAGGCCGTCGTGACGCTGACGCCGGACGAGTTCTCGCGGATGCTGCACCGGGAGTTCGGCGTCGATGCGGCCGGCTGGGCGCGGTTGCAGTCGCGGGCCCGGTACGGCACCGACGACGGCAGCGCGTCCGATGCCGCCCGCGGCGCACGCAGCGAGGCACGCGTCGTGAAACGGCGCCTCCGCCAGTCGCTCGGTCGCACCGAGCGCGCGCGCGGCGCGATCCGCGTCCGCTCCCTGCTGCCCTGAGCCGAGTGTTACTTTTGGGGGCGTGGACGATGACGCCCCGGTCTACGAGCTCTTCGTGCGCGGGCGGGAGCTGCTCCGCGCCGGCGACACCGGCGGGGCGATCGAGCGGCTCGAGCGGGCCCGCGACCTCGACCCCGAGAAGGGCTCGATTCGCGAGACGCTGGGCCTCGCCTACCTGCGCGCCTCCCGCATGATGGAGGCCGAGGCGGAGCTGACCGTCGCGCTCGATCTGGCCCCGAACGACGCCTACTGCTACTACCTGCTCGGCCGTGCGCAGCAGGGCCTCGGGTTCGTGGAGCTGGCGCGCGGATCGTTCAAGATGGCGCACTGGCTCGACCCGCGCTCCGACGAGTACCGGCGCGCGCTCGAGCGGCTGCCGGCGGCCTGACGGCCGGCGTGCGAGCCGTCGTCCAGCGCGTCTCGGAGGCCCGCGTGACCGTGGCCGGCGAGACGGTGGGGGAGATCGGCCCCGGCCTGCTCGTCCTGCTCGCTGTCGGGCCCGACGACGACGAGGCCGTGATCGCCGGGCTGGCGGCCAAGATCGCCCGGCTCCGCATCTTCGCGGACGGCGCCGGCCACATGAACCGCTCGGTGCTCGACACGGGCGGCTCGGTGCTCGCCGTGTCGCAGTTCACGCTGCTCGCCGACACCCGCAAGGGCAACCGCCCGTCGTTCGCCGGTGCAGCGCCGCCGGAGGTCGCCGAACCGCTCTACGAGACCTTCGTGGAAGCCCTCCGGGCGCTCGGCATCGAGGTCGCGACGGGCCGGTTCGGACGGTCGATGGAGGTGGCCCTGATCAACGACGGACCGGTCACGATCGTCTTGTGAATCGTGGTACATTGCTTCCCGGCACCGGGGGTCGAAAGCCCGGTCGCCCCCCGAAAGCGGGCGATTCGTGCCCGCTTTTTTTATGAGCTTATGACGTCTCCCGACCTCCACACCATCACCCGAACCGTCACGGCCGTCCGCCCGGACGTCGAGATCTGGGACGTGCAGGTGGTCAAGGGGGAGAACCTCGTCCGCGTGCTGATCGAGCATGCCGAGGGCGTCACGGCCGACCTCTGCGCCGAGGTGGCGACCATCCTCTCCGACGTCCGCGATGCGGGGGGTCTCGAGGTCTCGTCGCCCGGCATCGAACGGCCACTGATCCGCACCGCGCACTACGTGCGATCGCTCGGCGAGACGGTGGAGATCCGTCTCAAGAGACCACGAGAGGGGCACCGCAACCTCCGCGGCCGCCTCACGGCAGCCGACGACACGTCGCTGCGGCTCGCGCTCGACGACGGCGTCGAGCTCGAGGTGCCGCGGGAGGAAGTCGCGAAGTCGAACATCGTCTGGAATCCGGTGACGCCATGAGCAAAGACATCCTCGAAGCCGTCTACGAGCTGGAACGACAGAAGTCGATCGACGCCGAGGTGCTCCTCGTCGCGCTGGAGGACGCCCTCAAGGCGGCCTACAAGAAGACGCCCGAGGCCGCCCGTCACGTGCGCGTCGAGATCGATCGCGCGACCGGCGAGATGAAGGTGTTCCAGGTCAGCGTGCCCGACGAGATCCTGATCGAGAAGGGCCTTCTGCACCTGCCGGAGCCGACGGAGGAAGAGGAGACGGAGGAGCCGCCGCCCGTCCATCACCATCCGTATGGCGCGGAGGAGCTGCCGATCGAGGAGCCGGAGCCGCTGCTGGACTGGGACCGGCTGGCCGAGGCCGACATCGACGTCGTCGACGTGACGCCTTCCAACTTCGGCCGGATCGCCGCGCAGACCGCGAAGCAGGTCATCCTGCAGCGCATCCGCGAGGCCGAGCGCGAGATGATGTTCGACGAGTACCAGGATCGTGTCGGCGACGTCGTGACCGGCATCGTCCAGCAGTCCGACAACCGGTACTGCCTGGTCGATCTCGGCAAGGTCGAGGCGCTCCTGCCCGGCTCCGAGCAGGTGCCCGGCGAGCGCTACGAGCACGGCGCGCGCATCAAGGCGGTCATCATCGAGGTCCGCAGCGGCACCAAGGGGCCGCAGATCGTGCTGTCGCGGCGCTCCGAGGAGCTGATCCGCGAGCTGTTCGAGCTCGAGGTGCCCGAGATCGCCGACGGCCTGGTCGTCATCCGCGCCGTCGCCCGCGAGCCCGGCTATCGGTCGAAGATCGCCGTCGAGTCGCGCGCCCAGGGCGTCGACCCGGTCGGCGCCTGCGTCGGCCCGCGCGGCTCGCGCGTCCGGATGGTCGTGTCCGAGCTGCGCGGCGAGAAGATCGACATCATCCCGTACAACGACGAGCCCGCCCGGTTCGTCGCCAAGGCGCTCGCGCCGGCCCGGGTCAAGGAGGTCGTCGTCGACGACGAGAACCAGCAGTCGACGGTGATCGTGCCGGACGACCAGCTGTCGCTCGCGATCGGCCGCGACGGCCAGAACGCCCGGCTGGCCGCGAAGCTGACCGGCTGGCGGGTCGACATCAAGTCGGAGACCGAGTTCGCCATGGAGACCGACGAGGACTTCGTCGGCGGCGTCACGGTCGCCGGGTACCTCGAGCAGCACGGCTACGACGCGCGATCGCTGCGCGGCGTGCTGAAGGAGGGACGCATCTCGATCAACGGCATCGTCGTGCGCCGCGCCGAGCGGTACGTCGGTCCCGACGACACGGTCGCCCTGGACGGAGATCCGGTCTGAGCCCGGCCGGACCGGTCCGCACCTGCATCGGGTGCGGCGCCCGGCGCCCGCAGATCGAGCTGGTGCGATTCGCCGCCCCGACGGGGACGCTGGTGGAGGGACGCGGCCCGGGCCGCGGCGCCTACCTGTGCCCGTCCGAGGACTGCGCGTCGCGAGCGCTCCGCCGGGGCGCGTTCGCGCGGCGCCTGCGCCGTCCGGTCTCCGTGCCGGCCGCGCTGGTGCCGGAAGCCGTTAAAACCCCCACTGGTAGGATTCACCGCTGATGGCCAAGCGCCGTATCACCGATATCGCGCGCGAGCGCGGACTCGACCCGAACGAGGTCGCCGCACGTCTCCACGAGGCGGGCGTCGCCATTCGCGGGGACCTGGTCGACGAGGCCGCTGCGGCCCGTGCGCTGGCCGGCTCGCGCCCCACCGGCGCGGGCGCCAAGGCGGCGGCCACGCAGACCGCCACGCCCGTGCGCGGCAGCACCATCGCGCGCAAGCCTCCGCCCGCTCCGGCACCGCCGCCCGCGCACCCGCAGGCCATGGCTCCGCCGCCGCCCCCGCGTCCGCCGGCCGACCGGCCGGCTCGTCCGGCGCGGCCCGACGCCCAGCGTCCCACGACGCGGCCCGATGCGCTGCGCAACGCGCGGCCCGACCCCGCCCGCGGTCCCCGCACCGACGGTCTCGGCCGCGGCGCGCCGCGGCCCGACGGTCTTGGCCCTCGCGCCGCCCGTCCCGATACGCCTCGCCCGCCCGGACCTGCCGGTCCTCCCGTCGGCGGCGCGCCTGCAGCCGGTGGTGCCGGCAGCCGTGCCCGCCCGCAGCGTGGCGTCCCCGCCGGCAAGCGCCGTCGCGTCGTGATCGACTCGCAGGCCGCTCGCGGCCCGCGCGAGAAGCAGCAGCGCGGCCGCGATTCCGGACGCGAGCGCGAGCCGAAGGTCGTCCAGCCGCGGCCCACCGGCCCGGTCACGGTCCCGTCCGGCGTCACGGTCAAGGAGCTGGCCGACAAGCTCAGCGTGTCTGCGGCCGAGATCATCAAGATGATGTTCCAGAGCGGCGAGATGGTCACCATCACGCAGTCGCTCACCGACGAGGCCGTCGAGCTGATCGGTGGCGAGCTGGAGCGCGAGATCACGATCAAGCGCGCCGAGGAAGAGGTCGAGGAGATCCCGGAGGACGCTGCCGAGGATCTGCAGACGCGGTCGCCGATCGTCACGATCATGGGCCACGTCGACCACGGCAAGACGACCCTGCTCGACGCCATTCGCGAGACGTCGGTCGCGACCGGCGAAGCGGGTGGCATCACCCAGCACATCGGCGCCTACCAGGTGAAGGTCGGCGATCGCAGGGTCACGTTCCTCGACACGCCGGGCCATGAGGCGTTCACCGCCCTGCGGGCCCGCGGCGCGAAGGTCACCGACGTCGCCGTGCTGGTTGTCGCCGCCGATGACGGCGTGATGCCGCAGACCATCGAGGCGATGGACCACGCGAAGGCCGCCGGCGTCCCGATCGTCGTCGCCGTCAACAAGATCGACCGTCCCGACGCGAACCCCGCGAAGGTGCGGCAGGAGCTCGTCGTGCACGGCCTGCAGCCCGAGGAGTGGGGCGGCGACACCGTGTTCGTCGACGTCTCCGCGAAGCAGAAGGAGGGCCTCGACTCGCTGCTCGAGATGCTGCTGCTGCAGTCCGACGTGCTGGAGCTGAAGGCCAACCCCGACGCCGAGGCGTCCGGGCCGATCATCGAGTCCCGCCTCGACGTGGGCCGCGGCCCGGTCGCGACGATGCTCGTCCAGCGCGGCACGCTGCACGCCGGCGACGCCGTCGTCGCGGGCGACGCCTGGGGCAAGGTGCGCGCGATGCTCGACGAGAACGGTGAGCGCCTGAAGGAGGCCGGACCGGCAACGCCGGTCGAGATCCTGGGCTTCGACAAGCCACCGCCGGCCGGCGAGATGTGCCGCGTCGTCGACTCCGACCGCACCGCGCGGCAGCTGGCGCAGAAGCGCGCCGCCCGCCTGCGCACCGAGGGCTTCATGCGCCGCGCGAAGTCGGTCTCGCTCGAGGACCTGTTCGATCGCATGCAGGAAGGTGCGATTCGCGAGCTCAACCTGATCATCAAGGCCGACGTGAACGGCTCGGTCGAGGCGGCCCAGCAGGAGCTGCAGAAGCTCAAGCACGACGAGGTCGCCGTCCGCGTCATCCACACCGGCATCGGTGCCATCAGCGAGTCCGACATCATGCTCGCCGCGGCCTCGAAGGCGATCGTGGTCGGCTTCAACGTGCGGCCGAACCCCGAGGCCCGGGCGCTCGCCGAGCGCGAGGGCGTCGACATCCGCACGTACCGCGTCATCTACCAGCTCACCGAGGACATCGAGCAGGC
>JBBQFB010000030.1:0-24672 GCA_038321545.1 Gaiellales bacterium | reverse complement strand
TTCGGCGTCGGCGCGCTGGCGGTGTTCGACCGCGCCTCGCGGCGCGACGACGAGGCGGAGCGCCTCACGGCGCAGTCGCTCACCGACCGGCTCACCGGGCTGCACACGTACGCGTACTTCAGCGACGTGCTGCAGCGCGAGGTCGGCCGCGTCCGGCGCTACGGCGGCCAGTGCTCGCTGGTGGTGTTCGACCTCGATCACTTCAAGGACTTCAACGACCGCTACGGTCACGCCGCCGGCAACGCGCTGCTGACCAAGGTGGGCGCCGCGATCCGCCACGAGCAGCGCGAGTCCGACATCTCCGCCCGGTTCGGGGGAGAGGAGCTCGTCGTGCTCGTCCCCGGGTCGTCTCGGCAGGCGATCGCCCTCGCCGAGCGCGTGAGGCAGGCCATCGAGGTGCTGGTCGTGAACCCCGGGCAGGGCCGGCGCCCGGTGGGTACGACGGTGTCCGCCGGCGTCGCCGAGTACCCGGCCGACGCGCGGACGGCCGACGAGCTGTTCGCGGCGGCCGACGCCGCGCTGTACCAGGCGAAACGCCGCGGCCGGAACCAGGTCGTGGTGACCACCGTCACGGTGGCATCCGAACACGAGGTTCGTCGCGCAATTGCAGGCTAATCCCTAGCGTCGGCGACGCCGATAGCGGATATTGGAGGTAGCTCGTGTACGACGCGCTCCGAAACCGGTATCGCTTCACCTGCCCCGTCGAGTCGGCGGCGCACGATCGCCCCCTGTCGGCGTTCCGCACGATCGAGCGGCTGCCAGGACCGGGCCATCCAGCGGTGTACCGCGTCCACTACCTGTGTGCGGTGTGCGGCGACGAGCACCCGGCGCTGCTGTCGGAACCCGAGCTGGACTGCGGGCCGGTCGCGCCGACGACCGACCTGGAGTTCGTGAACGTGCTGACCGGCAAGTCCGAGCCGGTCGCCGACGAGATCACGGGCGTCGCCGAGCGGCACCTGCGCAGGGGCAACTGGCCGTGGACGTTCTACTGCGCCTGCGAGCACGAGGTGCGGCCGGGCTACCCGTCCAACCTGACGCGCCTGTCGCCGGCCGGCGACTCCAAGGTGGTCGGCGTCGCCGTGCGGTGTGCGTGCTGCGGCGGCGTGTCGATCAACCTGGTCTCGCAGCGGCACCTGGACGAGCCGTTCTACCACGACCGGGTGCTCCGCTTCGTCGACCGCCCGCTGCCGCCGGGGGCGACGTCCCTGGAGCGCTTCAGCCAGGAGTTGTGGGGCAGCGCGTTCGACGAGGAGCGGAACCGCTACGCCAGCTAGCAGGCCGGCGGTGGGCTACTCGCCGGAGGAGATGCGGCGCAGCAACTGGCCGTGCACCCGCTCGAAGCCCGAGCCGGCGACCAGGGCTCGAGCGGCGTCGTCGTCCACGCCGGCGGTCACCTCGATCTGCATCACGCCATCGCTCCGCGCCCGGTCGAGCGCCCGCGCCAGCAGGCCCGCCCCGTGCCGCAGGCCGCGCTCACCGGCGCGGACGTACAGGTCGCGGACGGCCAGCGCTCGACCCTGCTCGAGGCGCCGCAGCTCCCATGCGATGTAGCCCACCACCGCGGCGTCCTCGGTCGCCACGCGGACGTCACCGGCCGAGATGCGGCGGTCGAGCCACCGCCGCCAGGCCTCCGGCGGACGATCCTCCGGCTTGCCCGCCGCAGCCAGCTCGAGCCGGTATGACGCGTTCAGCGCCGCGATCGTCGCGACATCGCCGGGACGACCCGGCCGGATCACTCGCTGTCGAAGGCCATCAGGCTGCACACCGGCAGCGGCGCGAGTGCCGCCCGGCCAGGCAGGAACGACAGCTCGATCACGAACGCCGCGCCCACCGGGATGCCGCCGAGCTGCTCGACCAGGTCGACCTTCGCCTTTGCCGTGCCGCCCGTCGCGAGCAGGTCATCGTGGATCAGCACGCGCATGCCCGGCAGAATCGCGTCGCGGTGCAGCTCGAGCGCATCGGTGCCGTACTCCAGCGCGTACGTGGCGCGAATCGTCTCGTACGGAAGCTTGCCCGGCTTCCGGGCCGCCGCGAAGCCGACGCCCAGCTCGTACGCCAGGGCGGCGCCGAAGATGAACCCCCGCGCCTCGGCACCGAGGATCAGATCGGGCTGCAGCGGCCGGGCGAAGTCGGCGAGCTCTCCGACGGCCTGGCGGAACGCCGGCGCGTCTGCGACCAGCGGCATGATGTCCTTGAAGACGATGCCGGGCTTCGGGAAGCCGGGGATATCGCGGATGTATGTGCGCAGGTCGACCATCGGGGCGCAAGGATACCCGCCCCGCCGGTCAGGACATGAAGGCGCCACCGTTGACGTCGATCGCCTGGCCCGTGACGCCCCGCGCATCCGGGCCGAGCAGCCACGCAACGACTCCCGCGATGTCGGCGGGCTGGGACATGCGTCGCAGCGGCACCTCCGACATCGCCCGCTCGTACGCCGCATCCCGCGAGATGCCGACCGCCTCGGCCAGGCCCTCGATGCCCGTCCAGGCCATCGTCGTGTCGACCCAGCCCGGGCAGATCGCGTTCACGGGCACGTCGTCGGGGGCCAGCTCGGCCGCCAGCGACCGCACCAGGCCGAGCAGCCCCGCCTTGGAGGCGCTGTACCCGGTGTAGCCCGGCACCGGGATCCGGGCCAGAATGGAGGAGATCACGACCAGGTGCCGCGCCTCGCCGGCCGGCGCGAAGTGTCGTTGGGCCGCACGCAGGCACGAGTAGGTGCCGACCAGGTTGGTCGCGACGAGATCCTCGAACCGATCGCCCTCCCCCGCGTCGTTCGGTCCGCCGATGCCGGCGTTCGCGACCAGCACGTTGACCGGGCCGCGCTCCGCGGCGGCCGCCGCGAACGCCGCATCGACGGCGGCGCCGTCGCGGATGTCGCACCCCACGGCAGTCGCGCCGATCGGCTCCGCCACCTTCGCGAGACGCTCGACGTCGCGCGCGAGCAGCGTCAGCGTCGCACCGTCTCGTGCGAGTCGCTCCGCGATCGCCTGGCCGATGCCGGTGCCGGCACCGGTCACGACGACGTGCATCAGGTGGCTGCCGCCCCGGACACCTCGCGGACGAGGATCCGCTCGGTCAGGTCGGCGGCGAGCCGGGCGAGCGTCGCCAGGTCGTCCAGCCCCGCGTCGCGGCGGTCCGCGTTCCGCGAGCGCAGCGCCGGCGCGACCACGCCGTCGATCAGCCCTGCGGCACGCACCACGGCCGTGTGGAACTGCTTCAGGTGGCGCGGCCCGAGACCGTACGTCGCCATCTGCAGGGCGATCCGGACGACGTCGACCTCGCCCTCGCCGTACCCGCGATCAGGCCCGCTGGGCGTGATCAGGCCGAAGTCCTCGAGCTCGCGGACGAAGGGCTCGTCGGCGCCCGCGGTGGCGATCAGCTCATCGCGCGTGAACCGCTGCCGGTCCTCGACGAGGCCCGCCGTCCGCCGCCGCTGTGGGCGTTCGCCGCGATCGCCGGCACCGTCCTGCAGCTCCTGCCGGATCACGCGCAGCGGCAGGAACTCGTCGCGTTGCAGGCGCAGTACGTTGCGCAGCCGGTCGACCTCGTCCGGCCCGTACAGCCGGTAGCCGCCGGGCGTCCGCCGCGGCGTGACGAGGTTCTGGTCCTCCAGGAAGCGGATCTTCGAGATCGACACGTCGTCGAACTCCTCCTGCAGGATCCGGCACACCGCACCGATGGTGAGCGGCTTGCCTTCGCGCGAGATGTCCACCTTCGCCATCGTCACTGCTCCAGGAACGTGAGCTTGAACTTGCCGACCTGCACCTCGTCACCGTCCGCGAGCCGCTGGCGCGTGACGCGCGTGCGGTTCACGTAGGTGCCGTTCAGCGACTCGAGGTCGCGCAGATAGAACCCGTCGGGCTCCCGCTCGATGATCGCGTGCTCGCGGGAGACGGTCACGTCGTCGAGGAACAGGTCCGCCTCGGGTGCGCGTCCGATGGTCTCGCGGGCGGCCTGTAGCGGCAGGTGCTCGCCGCCCCGTCCGCCGCCGGCGCGGATCACCAGCACGGGGCCGCCGTCCTCGCGGTCGACTGCCGTGGCGACGTCATCGATCGCGAAGCTCATGGTCGTCTGCGCACCGCCCTCCTCCTGGGGGATCAAGGTGCCGCACTTGGAGCAGAAGTTGGCCGCGTCGGGGTTCTGGAAGCCACATTCGGTGCAGAACACGCGCTACTCCCCGCCGGTGGCGGCGAACCGCTCCTGCAGCCGGGCGACGTGTTCGGCGCGAAGCTTGTCGAGTTCGCGGTGGAGCTCCTGCCGCCGTGCCGAGGTGCGCGCCTCGTGCGCCATCAGCACGCGGACGAGGTGCGTCAGCTCGGCGTCCTCGAGCGGCGGCAGCTCGGGCAGCTCCTCGAGCGTCTCGTCGCCCTCCTCGGCGGCCAGCGCGTCGCTGGCGCCGAACCGCTCGAGCTCCTCGTCGATCGGAGGCGGGCCCGTGTGCGTCAGGGCGTCGGAGAGACGGCGCACCAGGTCCTGGAGCGGATCGTCGGGTGACTGCTCGACACCGGTGCGACGGTCGATCCGCGCGAGGATCTCCGATCGCACGACATCGATGCGGCCGTGGAGCATACGGCGCTCGTAGGAGACCTGCTCCTCGTCGCGCTTGACCTCGCGGATGCGGTCCCGCAGCTCGTCATCGCTGAAGTTCGAATCGGACATCGAGTCGCAGTATAGGCGGAAATCGGAAAAGCTTCAAGCATTACTTGAGGGTTTACCGAGACGCCTCGACACCGTGGCGATGTAGACGGCGCCCGCGGCCAGCGAGAGCCCGATCCCGATGTACAGCAGCACGTCGGGCCAGAGCGTGCCCGGCGTCGTCAGCATCACGAACGCGAGGGCGGCCATCAGCACGAACGTGGCGGTCTTGCCGAGGTAGATCACCGACAGCTCGTAGCCCTTGTCCGCGGCGAAGCCGAGGCCGGACAACAGCACGATGTCGCGACCGAGCACCAGCAGCGGCACGAACAGCGGGACACGGTCGTGGTAGTAGAGGAGGATCACCGCCGACCCGATCAGCAACCGGTCGGCGAGGGGGTCGGCGAGCCGACCGAACCTCGACTGGACGTTGAGCCGCCGCGCCAGGTATCCGTCCAGGTAGTCGGTGATCGACGCTGCCCCGAACAGCCAGGCCGCGAGCGCCGAGTGGCCGCCGGGCGCGTCCCACAGCAGGACGATGAAGACCGGGATCGCGGCGAGCCGCGCGATCGTCAGCGCGTTCGGTACGTGCCGCACGGGACGCGATGGCGGAGGCGGAGGGCGATCGTCGCCATGCCGAGATCCTACAGCGTCATTGCGCGACGGCGACGCGCAGCACGTCCACCACGGACGGGTCGAGCACGCCGCCCGCGAGCGGCTCGAGCGTGGCCGGATCGTCCGTCGCCGCGAGGATCACCGCGGCTGCCACGATGCGTGCCTCGATGGCGATGTCGCTCCCCGCCAGTGCGTCGGGGACACCCGATCCGTCGTACCGCTCGTGCTGGTGGCGCAGCACCGCCGCCACGTCCTGCAACCCGGCCACCCGGCGGACGACGTCCTCCACGGCCAGCGCGTGGTCGGCGAGGCCGACGCGGTCGGCGGTCAGCGAGGTGCGCTCGGACTCCTCGATCGTCACCGGCCCCGCGTCGGCGAGCAGGGCAGCCACGCTGGCGCGTCCGCAGCCGCGCAGGTCGAGGCCGAGGGCGGAGGCCGCCATGCCGGCCAGCTCGGAGGCCCGGTGGGCGCGGCTCGTCGGCCGGCCGTCGCGGACCGCCGCCGCCAGCGCCAGCGCGTTCGCGATCGTCTCGATGCCGGCGTCGGCCGTCGCCGGCGCGTTGGACGGCGCGTCGTGAGCCGTGCGGGTGCGGTTGCGGCCGCCGTCCTTGGCCTCGTACAGCGCCCGGTCGGCGGCCGCCACCAGCGCCTCGGCCGTCCACCGCTCACGGCCGGCGCGCACGCATCCCACCGAGCCGGTCAGCGACAGCAGGGCGCCGTCCGCCTCGAACGGCTCGGCGGCGATCGCGCGGCGCAGGCCCTCGCCGATCGATCGCAGCGCGTCGTCCGACGCCACCACGGGGACGATCACCGCGAACTCCTCGCCGCCCCACCGCGCCACGCAGTCGTAGGGCCGCACGGAGCGGCGGATGCGCGCTGCCGCCTGCACGAGCACCGCGTCGCCCGGCAGGTGCCCGTAGGTGTCGTTGACCCGCTTGAAGTGGTCGAGGTCGATCAGGAAGAAGCCGGGCGTCGTACCGTCGCGGACGGCGCGCTCGAGCTCGATCTCGATCACCTCCGCCAGGTGCGACCGGTTGTAGACGCCGGTCAGCGCGTCGATGCGCGACCGGCGGTCGGCGACGGCGCGCTCGACCTCGAGGCGCTCCAGCACGACCTGCAGCTCGTGCTCGGCGCGCTTCTGCTCGGTCACGTCGAGCGCGAACCCGTCGATGATCAGCCGGCCGTCACTCGTCTGCCAGGGCCGGCCGCGCTCCCACACGGCCCGCGTGACGCCGTCGTAGCCGACCATGCGGTACTCGACGTCACCCGGCTCGCCGCCGTGGATGCGCTCCATCGCCGCCGCGTAGACGCCCCAGTCGTCGGGGTGGACGCGATCGGGCCAGGCGTCGTCCAGCTCCATGCCGGACGGCACCGAACCTCCCAACAGGGCCTCCACACCGGGTCCCGTGTAGACCTCCTGGTAGATGCCATCGACGATCTCGCCGATGAAGATGTGGAGGCCGATGGCGTCGACCAGGCGGTCGAGAACCTGGGCTGCCGGGCGGTCGCGGAACAGGTCCGTCACCGCACGAGCATACGACGACGGCTCGTCCCTCATATGAGGGATTCTGCAGACTTCAACATTTTTTCGCGTCGCTCGGATAGGGGAACCTTGTCGGCCGGGGGCCACGTGCCGCCCTCCATGTCCCCCTGACGCGAACCCGGCGCCGCTCCGCGGCGTCGAGCCGTCCGTGCATCTCGGGGGCGGGGCCTAGAATGTCCGGAGATCCGACTGATGGACATCCAGCTCTCACCCCAAACGCCCACCAGCACGATGTCGGGCATCCCGCTCCCGCCCGTCTACGGGCCTGCCGCCGCTCCGGCGCCCGACGCGCCGCCGCCCGGCACCTACCCGTACACGCGCGGCCTGCACCCCGAGATGTACCGCACCCGGCTGTGGACGATGCGGATGTTCGCGGGCTTCGGCTCGCCCGAGGACACCAACCAGCGTTTCCACGACCTGCTCGCGCAGGGCCAGACGGGCCTGTCGACGGCGTTCGACATGCCGGCCCTGATGGGGTACGACCCCGACCATCCGATGTCGGCCGGCGAGGTGGGCCGCGAGGGCGTATCCGCCACCTCCGCCGACGACTTCCGCCGGCTCTACGACGGCATCGACCTCGACGCCGTGTCCGTCTCGATGACCATCTCCGGCCCCGCGCCGGTGGCGCTGGCGCTGTTCGTGGCTGCCGCCGAGGAGCGCGGCTTCGACCGCCGCAACCTGTCCGGCACGCTGCAGACCGACATCCTCAAGGAGTACATCGCGCAGCGGGAGTGGATCGTCCCCGAGCGGCCCGGCATGCGCCTGGTCGGCGACCTGATCGAGTTCTGCTCGACCGAGATGCCGCGCTGGCACCCGGTCTCGATCTCCGGCTACCACATCCGCGAGGCCGGCTCGACGGCGGCGCAGGAGCTCGCCTTCACGATCGCCGACGGTGTCGCGTACGTGACCGAGCTGGTCTCACGAGGGGTCGATCCCGACAGCTTCCTGCCGCGCTTCTCGTTCTTCTTCAACTGCCACTCCGACTTCTTCGAGGAGATCGCCAAGCTGCGCGCCGCGCGACGCCTCTGGGCGCGCCTGATGCGCGAGCGGTTCGGCGCCAGCGACCCGCGCTCGTGGCAGCTGCGTACGCACACGCAGACGTCCGGCGTGTCGCTGACGGCACAGCAGCCGCTCACCAACATCGCGCGCACGGCAATCGAGGCGCTGGCCGGCATCCTCGGCGGCACGCAATCGCTGCACACCAACTCGTACGACGAGACGTACGCGATCCCGACGCTCGAGGCGGCCACGATCGCGCTCCGCACGCAGCAGATCCTGGCGTTCGAGACGGGTGTCGCGAGCGTCGCCGACCCGCTCGGCGGGTCGTGGTTCGTCGAGCAGCTGACCGACGAGATGGAGGCCCAGGCGGTCGCCTACCTCGACGAGATCGACCGCCGCGGGGGCATGGTCGCCGCCGTCGAGCAGGGCTACCCGCAGTCGGAGATCGCCGAGGCCGCCTACCGGTTCCAGCTGGCCATCGAGTCGGGCGAGCGCGTGATCGTGGGCGTCAACGCCTTCACGGTCGACGAGGCGCCGCCGATCGACCTGCACCGCGCCGACCCCGACGTCGAGCGCCGCCAGCTGGAGCGCGTGCAGGAGCTGCGCGCGCGCCGCGACCCGGCCCGCCACACCGCTGCGATGGCGGCGCTCCACGCCGCCTGTGCGAGCACCGACAACGTGATGCCGCACCTGATCGAGGCCGGCAAGGCCGGTGGCACGCTCGGCGAGATGTGCGACGTGTTCCGTGAGACCTTCGGCGTGTACCGCGACCCGGGCCGGTTCTGATGATTCCCGCGCTGAGCGACGAGCACCAGGAGCTCGTCACGCTGATCCGCGACGTGTGCGAGCGCGAGATCGCGCCGCACTCGGCCGAGTGGGACGCGCAGCACCACGTCCCGATGGAGACCCTGCGCACGCTCGGCGCGCTCGGGCTGCTGGGCGTGATCATCCCCGAGGAGTACGGCGGTGCCGGACTCGACTACACGGCGCTGGTGCTGCTCGTGGAGGAGCTCGCGCGGTACGACGCCGGTCTCTCGGTGGCCGTCGCCGTCCACGCCGGCCTGTGCGCCGCACCGCTGCTGCGGTTCGGCAGCGACGAGCAGAAGGCCCGCTACCTGCCACGGCTGGCCACCGGCGAGCTGCTCGGCGCCTACGCGCTGACCGAGCCCGACGCCGGCTCCGACACGGCCGCGATCCGCACGCGCGCCACGCGCTCCGGCGACGGCTGGCGCCTCGACGGCACCAAGACGTGGATCACCAACGGCGGCTTCGCCGACTTCTTCATCGTGTTCGCCCGCACCGGCGCGCCCGGTCCGAAAGGCGTCTCGGCGTTCCTGGTCGAGCGGCGCGAGGGCCTCTCCACGTCGAAGGAGATCCCCAAGCTCGGCCTGCACACCTCCTCCACCGCCGAGCTGGTGCTGGACGGGGTCGAGGTGCCGGGCGAGGACCTGATCGGGGTCGTCGACGAGGGCCTCAAGATCGCCCTCGCGACGCTCGACGGCGGTCGCATCACGATCGCGGCGCAGGCCTGCGGGATCGGCCGCGCAGCGGTCGACCTGGCGGTCCGGTACGCCACCGAGCGGCAGGCGTTCGGCGGCCCGATCGCGCGGTTCCAGGGCGTGCAGTTCCCGATCGCCGACGTCGCCGCGCGGCTCGAGGGCGCGCGGCTGCTCACGCTCCGCGCCGCGGCGTTGCGGTCGACCGGCGCCCCGCACGGCTTCGAGGGCGCGCAGGCCAAGCTCGTCGCGAGCCGCGTGGCGGTGGACGCGGCCGACGTCGCCGTCCAGACCCTCGGCGGGTACGGCTACTCGGCCGAGTTTCCCGCTGAGCGCCTCTACCGCGACGCGAAGATCACCGAGATCTACGAGGGCACGAGCCAGATCCAGCGGCTGGTGATCGCGCGGCACCTGATGGGCACCGCGGCGCGCGGCTGAGCGGGACGCTAGGACGACCAGGGCAACGGTGCCAGCGTGCCGTCGGCGGCGAGCGCCTCGAAGCGCTCACGCAGCAGCGTCGACACCTGGTCGGGGTGCGTGAAGATGAAGAAGCGGCCGTCGCGGATACCGGCCAGCGCGATCTGCGCGACCTCGTCCGACGGCAGGCCCCGCTGCAGGTCGCCGTGGATGACCTCGTTGCGCTCGACGTCGCCGCGGTCGGGATCGCCACCGTCGTCCTCGAACCGCTCGAGCGCGTTGTGCATCAGGTCGGTCACGGTCGAGCCGGGGCAGAGCACCGACACGCGCACGGGAGAGCCCTTCAGGCGCAGCTCGCGACACAGGGTCTCCATCAGCGCGACGATGCCCCACTTCGATACGCAGTAGCCTGCGAACTCGGGGTCGCCGACGTGGCCGTGAAACGACGCGGTGGCCTGGATGTGGCCGCCGCCCTGCTCCTCGAGTGCCGGCAGGAACGCGGTCACGCCGCGGATCACGCCGCGCAGGTTGATGTCGAGGATCCAGTCCCAGTCGGCCTCCGACATGTCGGCGACGTCGCGCCGCAGCGCCACGCCGGCATTCAGGCTGACCACGTCGACGCGGCCGAAGCGCGCGAACGCGGCGTCGCGGAGGCCCGTCATACCGGCCGGATCGCGCACGTCGGCGGCCACGCCGAGCACCGTCGCGCCGGCGTCCTCGAGCGCACCGACGGACTCCGCGAGAGCCTCCTCGGCGACGTCGCAGAGCACCACGGACATGTCCTGGCCGGCACACGCCCGTGCGAACGCGAGCCCGATCCCGCGTGCCCCTCCCGTCACCACCGCAACCTGCTGCATGCGGTGCAATCCTACAGGCCATGCCACTTCCGACGGCGCTCCACGACGCGCTTGCTGCAATCCTCGGCGACCGGCTGTCGACGTCCGAATCGCAGCTCGACCTGCACGGCCGCGACGAGTCGTCACTGCCGCCCTGCCGCCCCGACGCGGTCGTCTTCCCGGAGAGCACCGCGGAGGTGTCCGCCGTGCTCCGCGCCTGCCACGAGCACGGCGTGCCGGTCGTGCCGTTCGCCGTCGGGTCGTCGCTCGAGGGCCAGGTGCTCCCGACGAGCGGCGGCGTGTCGCTGGACACGGGCCGGATGGCGCGGATCCTCGACATCGACGATCGCGCCCTCGACGCCCGCGTTCAGCCGGGCGTGACGAAGGACGGCCTCAACGCCGCCCTGCGCGAGCGCGGGCTGTTCTTCGCGGTCGACCCGGGCGCCGACGCCAGCATCGGCGGCATGGCCGCCAGCGGGGCCTCGGGGACGATGACGGTGCGCTACGGCACGATCCGCGAGAACGTGCTGGCGCTCGAGGTCGTGCTCGCCGACGGCACCGTGCTGCGCACCGGCTCACGGGCCCGCAAGTCGAGCGCCGGCTACGACCTGACCCACCTCCTGATCGGGTCGGAGGGCACGCTCGGCGTGATCACCGAGCTGGTCGTGAAGGTGCACGGAATCCCGGCGCACGCCGCCGCGGCGCGCGTCTCGTTCCCCGACGTGCGGTCTGCGGCCGACACCGCCATCGCGATCGTCCAGTCGGGCATCCCGATCGCGCGCTGCGAGCTGCTCGACGCGCCGCAGATGGACGCCGTGAACCGTTACTCGGGCCTCGACGAGCCGGCCGTCCCGACGCTCTTCCTCGAGTTCCACGGCTCCGACGCGGGCGTGCAGGAGCAGGTCGCTCACGTCGAGATGGTCGCGCACGAGTTCGGCGGCGGCGCGTTTCGCTGGGCGGTGCAGGCCGAGGACCGCTCGCGCCTGTGGAAGGCGCGCCACGACGTCTACTTCTCGCTGCTCGCCTACCGGCCGGGTTGCCGCTCGCTGACCACCGACGTCTGCGTGCCGGTCTCGCGCCTGGCCGACTGCATCGAGGAGACGGCCCTCGACATCGAGGCGAACCTGCCCTACCCCGCGCCGATCGTCGGCCATGTCGCCGACGGCAACTTCCACTGCGGCCTCCTGCTGATGCCGGACGACGCCGAGGAGCGGCGGCTCGCGGTCGAGTTCTCGTCCCGGCTGGTCGCGCGGGCCCTCGCGATGGGCGGCACCTGCACCGGCGAGCACGGCGTCGGCCTGGGCAAGCAGCGCTACCTGACGGCGCAGTACGGCCCCGAGGCCGTCGCCGTGATGCGGACGATCAAGACCGCGCTCGATCCGCGCGGCATCATGAACCCGGGGAAGCTGCTCCCCGAGGAGGTCTCGTCGAGGTGACGAGCAGCCCCGCCTAGAAGCGCTTGTAGCTCGCGACCGACACGAACCAGCCGTGCTTGCCGGCATTCGCGCACCGCAGCCCGGTGGTCTTCACGCGGCACGCGAACGGCCCGAACTTCCACAGCTTCCCGTAGGCCAGCCGCTGCGAGGTGGGCGGCGCGTCCGACACGCAGATGAAGCGCGCCTTGCCGCGGCGCGTGAGCCCGAGGCTCGATCCGTAGTCGCCGGCATCGCACGCCTTGGTCTGCTTCGGCGCCTTCCAGGTGTGGCTGGTGATGTCGCAGCGGAGCCCGAGGCCCTTGCCGGTCGCCCGGTCACCGGACGCGACGCAGGTGATGTTGCGCGACGGCGTGTGGAACGCCTTGAACGAGAAGGCAGCATCGGCCGGAGCCGCTGCGACGAGGAGACCGAGCACGGCCAGTGGGATGAGGCGCATCCTCCGAGCATACTTCCTGGATGCCTGACGATCCCGCCTACGCGGACGGCGCGGCGTTCATGGACGGCGCGTACATGCCGGTCGCGGAGTGCCGCATCCCGGTGCTCGACTGGGGGTTCCTGCGCGGTGACGCGACGTACGACGTCGTCCACACCTGGAAGGGGCGCTTCTTCCGCCTCGAGGAGCACCTCGACCGGTTCACGCGCAACCTCGGCCGTCTGCACTACGACATCCCCTACGACCGCGACCAGATCGCGGACGTGCTCCACGAGTGCGTCGCGCTGACGGGCCTCGCCGACACGTTCGTCGAGATGCTCGTGACCCGCGGCATCCCGAAGAACCGCGACCCGCGCACATCGGTCAACCGGTTCGCCGTGTTCGCCGTGCCGTTCGTGTGGATCCTGCGCCCCGAGCGGCACGACGGCGGCCTCAACGTCGTGGTGTCGTCGATCGAGCGGATCCGGGCGCAGGCCGTTGATCCGACCGTCAAGAACTATCACTGGCTCGACCTTGTCCGGGGGCTGTTCGAGGCGTACGAGCAGGGCGCCGAGACGGCCATACTGGTCGACGCACGCGGCAACGTGCTCGAGGGGCCGGGGTTCAACCTGTTCGTCGTCCGCGACGGCACGGTGGCGACGCCGGCAGCCGGGGTGCTGGAAGGCGTCACGCGCGGGACGGCGATCGAGCTGCTGCAGCGCCGCGGCGCACCGGTCGAGCTGCGCGACGTGCACTCGGACGAGCTGCGCGACGCCGACGAGGCGTTCGCCACCTCCACGGCCGGCGGCGTGATGCCGATCGCCACGGTCGACGGCCGCGCGCTCGGCCACGGCCCGGTCTCCCACCAGCTGCTCGACGACTACTGGGCGGCGCACGACGATCCCGCCTGGGCGACACCCGTCCGCTACGGCGTGGCCGACCGGGCGCCGTCGTGAGCGACCGCGTCGTCATCGCCGGGTACATCCGGTCGCCGTTTGCGCCGGCGCACAAGGGCGAGCTGCGCACCACGCGACCCGACGAGCTCGGCGGCCAGGTCGTCCGCGCGCTGGTCGAGCGCACCGGCGTCGCGCCCGACCTGATCGAGGACGTCACGATGGGCTGCGCCTTCCCCGAGGGTGAGCAGGGCATGAACGTTGGCCGCATCGTGGGCGTGCTCGCAGGCCTGCCGCGGAGCGTCGCGGGCGCAACCGTGAACCGGTTCTGCGGCTCGGCCATGCAGGCCATCCACACGGCCGCCGGCTCGATCGCGATGGGCATGGGCGACGCGTACGTCGCCGGCGGCACCGAGTCGATGTCGCGGGTGCCGATGATCGGCTTCAACTTCCTCCCCCACCCCGGCCTCGCCGAGTCGTACCCGCAGATCTACCTGTCGATGGGCGAGACGGCCGAGCACGTCGCGACCCGCTACGGCGTGTCCCGGGAGCGCCAGGAGGCGTTCGCCGTCGCGTCGCAACAGCGGGCCGCCGCGGCGCAGGCCGACGGTCGGCTGGCGGAGGAGATCGCGCCGATCCGCGTCGGCGACAAGGTGATCGACCGCGACGGCTGCCTGCGGCCGAGCACCAGCGTCGAGGGCCTCGCGGGCCTGAAGCCGGTGTTCCGGGTGGATGGCACGGTCACGGCGGGCACGTCGTCGCCGCTCACCGACGGCGCCACGGCCTGCCTCGTGACCAGCGAGTCGTTCGCCCGCGCCCACGGCATCCAGCCGCTGGCCGTGGTGCGCGGCTTCGCGGTGTCGGGCTGCGACCCCGAGGTGATGGGAATCGGCCCCATCCGTGCGGTCGGCAAGGTGCTGGAGCGCGCCGGCCTCGAGATCGGCGACATCGACCTGATGGAGCTCAACGAGGCGTTTGCGTCGCAGTCCATCGCCGTCATCGAGGAGCTCGGCATCGATCCGGCCCGGGTGAACGTCGACGGCGGCGCGATCGCGCTCGGGCACCCGCTCGGCGCCACCGGCGCGCGCATCACCGGCAAGGCCGCGCAACTGCTGCGCCGCACCGGCGGGCGCTACGCCATCTCGACGCAGTGCATCGGCGGCGGCCAGGGCATCGCGACGCTGCTCGAGGCGGTGGAGTGACGGCGATCACGCGTGTCGGTGTGATCGGCGCCGGGACGATGGGCGCGGGCATCGCTGCCCACGCTGCCAGCGCCGGGCTGGAGGTCGTGCTGCTCGACATCGTGCCCGGCGGTGCCGCCATGGCGGTCGAGCGGCTCGGGAAGGCGCGTCCCGCGGCGTTCATGCAGCCGTCCGATGCCCGGCGGATCACGACCGGCGCCGTCGCCGACCTGGGCCTGCTGGCCGGCTGCGGCTGGGTGATCGAGGCGGTCATCGAGGACGCCGCCGTCAAGCACGAGGTGTACGGCGAGGTGCGGACGGCGGCCCCGACCGCGGTGGTCACGTCGAACACGTCGACCATCCCGCTCGCCGAGCTGGCCTGCGATGGCATCACGCACTTCTTCAACCCGCCGCGCTACCTCCGCCTGCTCGAGGCGGTCGGTGACGAGACGGTGCTGGCCGACGTCATCGCCTGCGCCGACGAGCGGCTCGGGAAGACCGTCGTGCGCTGCAACGACGCGCCCGGCTTCATCGCCAACCGGCTCGGTGCGATGTGGATCGACGCCGCGATCGCCGAGGCAGTCGCCCGCGGCCTCGACATCGAGCTCGCGGACGCCGCCGTCGCGCGGGCGTTCGGCTCCCCCAGGACCGGCGTCTTCGGCCTGCTCGACCTGGTCGGCATCGACCTCTCGCTCGACGTCACGCGCTCGCTCGCCGAGCGCCTGCCGGCCGGCGACCCGCTGCACGACGTCGACCGGCCGCTGGCGCTGATGGAGGCGCTCGTGGCAAGCGGCCGCACCGGGCGCAAGGGTTCCGGCGGCTTCTACCGCCTGGCACCCGACCGCTCGAAGCTCGCGCTCGACCTCGCCACCGACGAGTACCGGCCGGCCCGCCGGTACCGCGGCGACGAGCCCGCGGCCGGGGACTTCGCCGCCGCCGTCCGCGAGCGCACGCTGGCGTACGCCGAACAGATCCTGGACGAGGTGTCCGGAGATCCCGGCGCCGTCGACCTCGCGATGGAGGCCGGCTATGCGTGGCGCGCGGGGCCGTTCGCGATGCTCGGCCGGGCGGCGACGCAGCCCCGGCGGCCGGGCGTCGTGCACCTGGCCGATCTCAAACAGGACCGCGAGCCGGTGCAACGAAACCCGTCGGCGTCGCTGTGGGATGCCGGTGACGGCGTGCTCTGCGTCGAGTTCCACACCAAGATGAACGCCCTCGACGCTGCCATCGTGCACCTGCTGGCGGAGACGATCGACCGGCAGCCGCGGGCGCTCGTGGTCTACAACGAGGGCCAGCAGTTCAGCGTCGGGGCGAACCTCGCGGGCGTGCTGATGTTCGCCAACACCGGCTCCTGGGACGAGCTCGACGGCGCGATCCGGGCCGGGCAGGAGACCTTCGCGGCGCTTCGCCATGCGCCGTTCCCCGTGGTCGGCGCGCCGGCCGGCATGGCCCTCGGCGGCGGCTGCGAGATCCTGCTGCACTGCGACGGCGTGCAGGCGCACGCGGAGTCCGCCATCGGCCTGCCCGAGGTGGGCGTCGGGATCGTGCCCGGCTGGGGCGGCTGCCTGCGGCTGCTGCAGCGGCTGACCGCGCGCGCCCCGTACGGGCCGCAGGCGCCGGTGCAGGCGGCGTTCGAGACGATCGGCCTGGCCCGCGTCTCGACCTCGGCCGCCGAGGCGCGCGCGCTCGGATTCCTCGGCCCCGACGACCGCATCACGATGAACCGCGACCGCGTGCTGGCCGACGCCATCGCCTTCGCGCTCGAGCTGGCCGACGGCTACAGCGCGCCAGAGCCGCAGGAGCTGCGCCTGCCCGGCCCGTCCGGCCGGGCGGCGCTCGAGCTGGGCATCGCCGGCCACGTGCTCGCCGGGCGCGCGCTGCCCCACGACGAGGTCGTCCTGGGCGCCCTCGCGAACGTGCTCGCGGGCGGCGACGCCGACCCGACCGTCCCGGTGCCCGAGCAGCACGTCTACGACCTGGAGCGCGCTGCCGTCATCTCGCTGCTGCACCGCGAGCCGACGCTGGAGCGCGCCGAGCACATGCTGGTGACCGGAAGGCCGCTCCGAAACTGATGACCCGACCCCGTCGTTCAGCGACAGCTCGGTGAAAGCCATGTCCGGGGCACTGATCCTCGCCGACGTCCGCTTCATCCTCCGCGACGTGCTTGGCGAGCCCGAGACGTACGACGACGTGCTGGCCGGGGCCGCCGCCCTGTGCGACGACGTGATCGCGCCGCTGAACGCACCCGGCGACCTCGCCGGAGCTACCTGGGAGGCCGGCGCGGTGACGACCCCGGACGGGTTCCGCGACGCGTTCCGAGCCCTGGCCGACGGCGGCTGGATCGGCCTCACGGCGGCACCCGAGCATGGCGGCTCGGGCCTGCCGCACCTGGTCGGTGCGGTGTTCGAGGAGCTCCTGTGCACCGCCAACCTGTCGTTCTCCACCTACGCGGGCCTCACGTCGAGCGCCTACCGGGCGGTCGCGCTGCACGGTGACGCGGAGCAGCGCGCGCGGCTGTTGCCGCCGCTCGCGCAGGGCACCGCGACCGGCACGATGTGCCTGACCGAGGGGCACGCCGGCACCGATCTCGGGCTGATCCGCACGCACGCCGAGCCGGACGGCGAAGGCCGGTACCTGCTCCACGGCCAGAAGATCTTCATCACCGCGGGCGAGCACGACCTGACCGACGACATCCTCCACCTCGTGCTCGCCCGGCTGCCCGGTGCACCGGCCGGGACGCGCGGGATCTCGCTGTTCGCCGTGCCCCGCCGGCTGCCCGACGGCACGCGCAACGCCGTGTCCTGCCTCTCGATCGAGCACAAGATGGGCATCCGCGCCTCGGCCACCTGCACGCTGGCCTTCGACGGCGCGGTCGGCGAGCTGATCGGCGAGCCGCACCGCGGCATGCGGGCGATGTTCACGATGATGAACGCCGCCCGCCTCGGCGTCGGCATTCAGGGTCTGGCGCTGGCGCAGGCCGCCTACGTGCGGGCGGCGGACTACGGCCGCGACCGCCTCCAGGGACGGTCGCTGGGCGGCGTGGCACGTCCCGACCTGGAGGCCGATCCGATCATCGTCCACCCCGACGTCCGCCGGACGCTCCTACGCATCCGCTCCCAGGTCGAGGGCGGCCGGGCGCTGGCGCTGTGGGTGGCGGCCGAGATCGATCGGGCCGAGGCGGGCGACGCGGCCGCCGGTGACCTCGTCGCGCTGATGACGCCGATCGTGAAGGCCGGTCTGACCGATCTCGGCTCCTAGGCCGCCAACCTCGCGCTGGGCGTGTTCGGCGGCCACGGCTACATCCGCGAGAACGGCATGGAGCAGCTCGTGCGCGACGCCCGCATCACGTCGCTGTACGAGGGCACGAACGGCGTCCAGGCCCTCGACCTGGTCGGGCGCAAGCTGCCGGAGGGCGCGGGACGCCTGCTGCGGCGCTTCTTTCACCCGTCGATCGAGCTGCTCGACGGGGCCTGCGCCGACGAGCGCCTGGCCGACATCGCCGGACCGGCCCGCGATGCGCTGCACCGCCTGCGACAGGCGACGGTCTGGATCGCAGTGCGCGGCCAGGCCGATCGCGAGGAGGCGGGCGCTGCGGCCACCGACTACCTCCGCCTGTTCTACCTGACGGCGCTCGGCGTGCTGTGGGTGCGCATGGCCCGCGCCGCGCTCGACCGCGACGACGACTTCGGCGCCGCCAAGCTGGCGACGGCGCGGTTCTACGCGGCCCGGATGCTGCCGGAGACGTCCGCGCTGGCCCGCCAGGTGACGGCCGGCAAGGCGACGTTGATGGAGCTGCCCGCCGAGCGCTTCTGACGCCCGCCGCGGACCCGGGTTGGAGGCGCTGCCGCGTCCTGCCGATACAGGCCCGGTGCGCGTTCCAAGGTCGCTGCGGCTCCCGCTGGTCTTCGCGCCCGCCTACGCGCTGATCGCGGCGGGCGGGCTGGCGCTTGGGGTCGGAGCCGACGGCGGTATCGTGGTGTGGCCGGCCGGCGGATTGACGCTGGTGATGCTGCTCTGCAGCGCGCGCCGCGACTGGCCGGCGCTGCTCGTGACGGTCGCCGCCCTCGAGCTCGTGATCGACTCGGCTGCCGGGTTCCCGCCGATCGGCGTCGCCGGCGTGGCCGCCACGAACCTGATCGAGCCGCTGCTGGGCGCACTCCTCTACCGATCGCTGGCCCGGACCGTTGCCCCTCCCGATCTGAGCCGGCCGCGCGACGCCCTGCGCCTCGGCGCGGGCGTGGTCGTCGCGCCCGCCCTCGCCAACATCGTCGCGTCGCTGGCGGTCGTCGCCGCCGGCATGACCGAGGTCGGCCGCGACACGGCCTGGATCTCGTTCACGGCCGCCGACGCAGTCGGCATCGTCACGACGGTGCCGTTCTTCCTGGCCGTCGTGCAGGGTCGCGTCCGGCTGACACGCGAGCTGGCGGCCTGCGTCGCGGCGACGGTCGCGGCAGTCACCGTCGTGTTCCTGTTCGGCGGCGGCGTGCACCTCTACCTCGCCGCGCTGCCGATGCTGTGGGCCGCGATCCGGATGGGTCCGTACGGCGCCTCGGTGACCTCGATCGGGCTGGTCGTCACGTCGGCATTCCTGACCGGGCGCAGCCTCGGCCCGTTCGCCGAGCAGTCCGTCGCGAAGATCCTCGACCTCCAGACGGCGCTGGTCTCGCTCGAGGTGCTCGTGATCGCGACCGCGGTCGTGGCCGGAGCCCTGGCGCGGGAGCGCGACGCCGCCGGGCAACAGGCCGGCAGCTTCGAGCGGATCCTGAGCTCGCTGCACTCCGTGGTGCTGACGGAGCGCGTGTGGCCGGACGAGTCTGCCGAGACGGTGTTCCTCGGCCCTGGCTACGAGCGGCTGCTGGGTCAGGCCGTCACGTGTGGGACGACGCGCCGGGCGGCGTACGAGGCGATGCACCCCGACGACCGGACGGCGGTCGCGGCGAACGCCGCCTACGCGCTGCTCGCGAGCGGCCGCGAGACGAGCGTCGACTGGCGTGTGCCGCGCGCGATCGGCGGATACCGCTGGCTGCGAACGCGGCTGATGCCGCGCGGACGCGTGACGGACGGTGGCCCCGTCACCGTCGACGGCCTGATCGCCGACGTCACGCGGGAGCGCGAGATCCTGGCCGCACTGGCGGAGCAGGGCGAGGTCGTCGAACGGCTCACGTCGTCCATCGCCGAAACGGTCTACACGCTCGAGATGCTGCCGGGCGGTGAGCTGGTGCCGCGGTTCCGCAGCCAGTCGTTCACCGCGCTCACCGGCGGCGAGCCGCCCGACGCGCCGAACTCGGCCTGGATCGACCGGATCCATCCCGACGACCGTCCGAACGTCGCGGCGTTCGACGCCGACAGCTGGGCGATCGAGTACCGGCTCACGGGTGCGGATGGCGTCGAGCGCTGGATCCTCGACCGTGCGCGACGCCACGTGACGCCGGACGGCCGCACGTTCATCGAGGGCATCGCGGCAGATAACACCGAGCGCCGGCGAGCGGAGGAGAGCCTCGACGAGGCGGTCGCGCGACTGAAGATCATGTCCGAGACCGACGAGCTGACCGGCCTCGCGAATCGTCGCGTGATGACCGAAGCGCTCGCGGCAGCGCTGGCGAGCGCGGCGGCCGAGGACAGCGCGGTGGCCGTCGTGATGCTCGACGTCGACCGGTTCAAGTCGATCAACGACACGTACGGCCACGTCGCCGGCGACGACGTGCTGCGCGAGCTGGCCCGTCGCTTCACGTCGCTCGTCCGTGCGACCGACCAGCGCCGTGCCCCCGACCTGGTCGCCCGCTGGGGCGGCGAGGAGTTCTGCGCGATGATCGCCGGGGTGACCGACCCGGCGGTCGCACGCGCGGCGGGCGAGCGGATCCGCGAGGCGATCGTCGCGGTCCCGTTCCACCTCGCGAACGGGTCGCAGATCGACGTCACGATCTCCGCCGGCGTCGCCGTCGGGTCGGGCTCGATCGAGCATCTCGTGGACGAGGCCGACAGGGCGCTGTACATCGCGAAGCGCCGTGGCCGCGACCAGGTGCGGCTGTTCACCGACCTCGGCCCGGCCGACCTGATTCCCGGCGACTCCGACGCGGTCAGGCTCGCCCAGGCGCTGGCGTTCGCCGTCGAGACGCGGGAGGGCTCGCAGGACCTCCACTCGCGGCACGTGTCCGACCTGGCCGGCGCCATCGCCACCCATCTCGACCTCCCCGACGCGATGGTCGAGCGATGCCGGCTGGCCGGCTGGCTGCACGACGTCGGCAAGCTGACGATCCCCGACGCGGTGGTCGTCAAGGCCGGTCCGATCGACGCCGCCGAGCAGGAGATCATGCGGGCCCACGCGGCGATCGGCGACCAGCTGATCTCGACCATGCCCGGGCTGGCCGAGGCGCACCTCGGCGTCCGCCACCACCACGAGCGGTTCGACGGATCCGGCTACCCCGACGGCCTCGCGGGCGCCGCCATCCCGCTGGAGGCGCGGATCGTGGCCGCTGCCGACTTCTTCGCCGGCACCACGGCCCGCGGGCTCGATCGCGCCGCTGCGCTGGCCGAGCTGCGGCTGGCCGCTGGACCGCAACTCGACCCGCAGGTCGTCGCCGCGCTGGCGGCCGTGCTGCTCGACGAGAGCATCGCCATCGCGGCGCGCTTCGGCACCGCCGCGTGACCCCTCGCGCGCACTGAGGGAGCCGCAGCCGGGTGCGGACTAAGGTTCCCGGCGATGCCTGAATCTGCAACCACCGCCACCGCTGCCGCCGTCCCGCTGATGATCGCCGGCCGCGCCGGCACGGGCTCCTCCACCGCGCCGGTGCGCTCGCCGTGGGACGGCAGCACCGCGGCGATGGTCGCGCAGGCCGGCCCGGCTGAGGTCGAGGCCGCGCTGGCCGCCGCGCACGGCGCGCTGGCCGAGACGGCCGACCTCCCCCGCTCCCGTCGCGCCGCGATCCTGGCCGACCTCGCGAGCCGCGTCGAGGCGCGGACGGACGAGCTCGCCGGCCTGCTGCTGTCGGAGACCGGCAAGACCGTCCGCGAGGTGCGGATGGAGGTGGCGCGGACGGTCGGGACGCTGCGGTTCGCCGCCGAGGCGGCCACGCGCAACGTGGGCGAGATCCTGCCGCTCGACGCCATGCCGGGGGCTGACGGCCGCATCGGGCTGACCGTCGCCGAGCCGGTCGGCGTCGTCGCCGCCATCCCGGCCTTCAACTTCCCGCTGCTGATCGCCGCCCACAAGCTCGGGCCGGCGATCGGTGCCGGCTGTCCCGTCGTAATCAAGCCGCCGGAGCAGACGCCGCTCGCGATCCTGGCCCTCGCCTCCGAGGCGATCGCCGCCGGCTGGCCGGCCGCCGCGCTGAGCGTGCTGCCCGGCCCGGCCGACGTGGCCCGCGCCCTCACCGAGGACCCGCGCGTCGCGCTGATCTCGTTCACGGGATCGTCGGCCGTCGGGCGTCTCGTCGCCCGCCAGTCGGGGTTGAAGCGCCTGATGCTGGAGCTGGGGTCGAACGCCGCCACGATCGTGCTGGCGGACGGCAACCTCGACCTCGCGATCGACCGCTGCGCGGCGGGCGGCTTCTCGGCCGCCGGCCAGTCGTGCATCTCCGTCCAGCGCGTGTACGTGGCCCGCGAGCGGCACGCGGAGCTGCTCGAGCGCCTCGCCGCCCGCGTCGGCTCGCTGCGTGCCGGCGACCCGCACCTCGAGACGACCGACGTCGGCCCCGTCGTCGACGACGCGTCGGCGGAGCGCATCGAAGCCGTGATCGCCGACGCCAAGGCGCACGGCGCGCGCGTGCTCGTGGGCGGCGGCCGCGACGGCCGGCTCGTGCAGCCGACGTTGCTGGACGGGCTCACGCAGGCCATGCGGCTGCAGCACGAGGAGATCTTCGGACCGGTCGTGGCGGTCGCCGCGGTGGACTCGCTGGAGGAGGCGATCGCGCTCGCAAACGACTCGCCGTACGGCCTCGCGGCCGGCGTCTTCACCGACTCGCTGCAGCAGGCGTGGCAGGCGGTGCGCGGGCTGCGGACCGGCAACGTCCACGTGAACGAGATCTCGAGCTGGCGGGCCGACCACATGCCCTATGGCGGTGTCAAGGACTCCGGCTACGGCAAGGAGGGGCCGGCCTACGCGATGGCCGAGATGACTCACTTCAAGACGGTGTCGTTCAGGGTCTGAGCGCGGCCACGAGCCCTGCCAGCAGCGCGGCCCGCTCGACGATCGACGACACCTCCACGTACTCGCCGAGCGCGTGCGACCACGCTCCCACCGGGCCGAGCCCGTCCAGCACGGTCGCGCCGGCACCGGCCGCCAGGTTGGCCTCGGAGCCGCCGCCGACGGCGTGCTCGGGGAGCGGGAAGCCCAGCTCGGCGGCGATCGCCTGCGCGGACGCGAACAGTCCTGCGATCTCCGGCGTGCGCGGCATCGGCGGGCGGTGCATCTCTCCCTCCACCGTGACGCGCGTGCCGGGCACCATGGTCGGTGCGGCACGCAGCGCCGCGAACACCGCCTCGATCGCCTCGGGCTGGAACGACCGCACGTCCAGCGCCAGCTCGGCGTGGTCGGGGACGACGTTGCGCCGCTCGCCGCCACGCAGCACGCCGACGCAGACGGTCGCGGCCGCGGGATCGTGCAGGGCGGCTGCGAGCACCGCCAGGTGCGCTGCCTCGACGACCGCGTTGGCGCCGTCGGCGTGGTCGTTGCCGGCATGCGAGGCACGGCCCTCAACCGTGATCCGCACCTCGGCGGTGCCCTTGCGCGCCGTCTTCACGCCGCCGTCGGGCAGGGCGCACTCCAGCACGAGCACGCCGGTCGCCTCGCGCGCCAGCCGGGCGATCGCATCGCTCGTGCCGCGGTTGCCGATCTCCTCGTCCGGGGTCAGCGAGAGCCGCCAGCCGACGCCGGACGCGACGTCGGCGAGCGCCTCGATGGCGGCGACCGCGACCACGATGCCGCCTTTCATGTCGGCCGTTCCGGGCCCGTGGGCGCGGCCGTCGCGAACGGTCATCGGCCGGTCGGCCGCGGTGCCGGGTGCCCACACGGTGTCGTAGTGGCACGCGATCAGCGCGCCGGGCGGGCCGCCGTAGAGCAGGTGACCGCCGGTGTCGCTCCGCGGCGCTCCGAGCCGGTCGATCAGCACCGCCCTGCAACGCTCGAGATCGTCGGCCGCGACCAGCGCGGCGAGCAGCTCGAGGTATTCGTCCGCCCGCGGCTCGAGCCACCCGCGGGCTGCGACGGCCGTGCTCACCGGGGGCGCGGGAACCGGTGGAAGCGCCCCGGTGCGAGCGCGGCCAGCTCGGCGTCGAGGTCCTCGCCGCGGGCCAGCCGCTCCACCCAGACGGCGGTCACCGGCGCCATCGTGATGCCGAGCATCGCGTGCCCGGCGGCGATGATCACGCGCTCGTTGCCCGGGGCCCGGCCGACCATCGGCATGCCGTCGGCCGTCACCGGCCGAGGACCGCGCCACACGGCGGTCGGCGTCGCGCCGGCGAGGCCGTCCAGCCGCTCGGCCCCGGCGCGCGTGATCGCGTCGACGCGGCGGTAGTCGACGGCGTCCGGATCGCTGCCGAACTCGAGCGTGCCGGCGAGTCGGACGCGGCCCTGCAGGGGTGTCGCCACGACCCGGCTCTCACCGAGGAAGATCGGCCGCGTCGGTGCGGCCACTCCCGAGTACTCCACGTGGTAGCCCTTGGCCGGCCACATCGGCAGGAGGACGCCGGCGTCGCGAGCCAGCCGTGACGACCAGACGCCGGCTGCGACCACGACCTGGGAGGCTTCGATCGGCCCGGCTGTGGTGTCCAGCCGGACGCCGGCGGGCCCGGGTACGAGGCGAAGCGTGTCGACGCCGGTCAGCACGCGGGCGCCGGCCGCCTCCGCCGCGCGCGCTACGACCTGCACGAACTCGAGCGAGTCGACATGGGCGTCGCCGGGGTACAGCGAGCCGTACCGGGCGCCGCGGGCGAGCGGCTCCAGCTCGTGCACCTCGCCGGCGTCGAGCAGCTGCACCTCGATGCCGGCGGCCCGGTGCTCGTCGGCCCAGCGGTGCCGGTGCTCGTCGCCGGCCTCGGTCGTCCAGACGTTCAGGACGCCGTTCTCGACCAGGCCGGTCTGGTGCTTCGCCGACCAGTCGCGGTGCAGCGCGACGCTCTCCATCGATGCGCGGCGCAGGAGGTCGGTGCCGTCGTGCGCCGCGCCGCCGTGCACGGCGGCCGCGGTGAACCGCGTCAGCCACGGCAGCAGCC
>JBBQFB010000029.1:0-24944 GCA_038321545.1 Gaiellales bacterium | reverse complement strand
CCAGGGCGAGGCGGCGGCCCGTGCCGAGCGCGCGATTGCCGCGTGCTCGTCCTCCGTCACCGCCGACCTCGGGCAGAATGTCGCGCGGGCCTGGGCCGGCAGCCGCTACGACCTGCCGATGTACGCGGCCACCCTCGCAGCCGCCGGGTACCGGCTCGAGACGTCACGCGAGTGGCACCGCTGGAGCCGGCTCGACGATGCGCTCGCCGCCCCGCCCGACGGTGCCTGGGTGGCCCGCGAGCTGGTCGGCGTTTCCGGCCAGGGCGCCGTACTCCAGCACCGCATCCTCGACCCCGGCGAGTGACGCCGGCGGCGTCGTGCCGGTGCGAAGGCCGAAGCGGCCGGGCTCGATGCGCGCTTCCTACGAGAGCGCGAGCAGCGCGACGCCGCCGGCCACCAGCGCAGCTCCCATCAGCCGTACCCGGCTGACCTCCTCGCCGAGCAGCGCGGTCGCCAGAGCGGTCGCGATCACGACGCTCGACTCGCGCACCGCCGCGACCGGTCCCGGTGGCGCCAGCCGCAGGGCGGCCAGCACCAGGCAGTAGGCTGCGAACATGCCGGCGCCGGCCACCACCGAGGCAGCGCTGAGCTCGGCACGCAGCACGCCGACGCCGCGGCGACGCACGATCCAGACCGGGTAGGCGAGCGTGATCAACGCCGTCATCTCGAAGTACGGGATCGCTCCGGCGTGGTGGATGCCGGACCGGTCGACCAGCGTGTAGCTCGCAATCGTGATCGCCACCGCGAGCGGCAGGATCAGCTGCGAGGGTTCGACGTCGCGGCCGAGGCCGCGCACGATCATCACGCCGGCGGCGACCACCAGGATGCCGGCCACCTGGCCGTTGGACGGGTGGATGCCGAGCAGCACCGCGCCCAGCACGAGCACCAGCACCGGTGCCGTGCCGCGTGCCACCGGGTAGACGATCGACAGCGGCACCCGCTCGTAGGCCGCGGCCAGCAGTGCGATGTAGGTGAGCTCGAGAATCCCGGAGACCACGATGTACGGGATCGCCGCTCGCTCGACGTCCCAGACGATCACCGCCACCGGCAGGAACAGCACGACGGAGGCGATCAGCGCGACGCCGGTCGCCGCCTGCGTGTCGCGGGCGCGCACGATCAGCAGGTTCCACGTCGCGTGCAGGACCGCCGCTGCGAGCGCGAGGCCGAGCGCCGCTGCGGGCATGCCTACGCTGGGTCCAGCAGGAGCGTCGCGGCGCGGTTGCGCTCGATCGCGGCGGGCGACCAGTTCAGCCGCCGTGTCGTGCCGGCCAGCCAGTCGGCGACCTGGTCGTCGTACTGGGCGCTCGCGGGGTGCCCGGACTGGCCGCCGCACAGCACGAGCAGCGTCTCGTCGGGATCGGCCAGGTTGGCGATGAAGCGGACGCCCGGGCCGCTGGTCCTGGTGCCGCTGACGGGGTCGGTGATCGGGTGCGAGGCGGCCCAGACGGTGTCGGCCTCGCCGGGCAGCGGGTGCGGGCCGCGCCGGAAGATGCGCTCGCATCCCGGCAGCGCCGCCAGCGGGTGGTCGAGCGAGAGCACGTGGATGTCGCCCCACGTCCACGTCTCCGGATCGGGCCCGAGCCGCCGCTCGAGCTCGACGCAGGTCCGCGTCAGGCACTTGCCGACCACGCCCCGCCACGTACGACCGTCTCGGAAGAAGCCGTCGTCGCGGAGCTCCATCGCCGCCAGCGTCCCGGGCACCGTGCGCCCGAAGAACTCGAGCAGCGGCGACAGCAGCGAGAAGCCCTCGGCGCCGAGGAACCGCTCGAGCTCGCGACCCGTCTCCGCGTACGCCTCGAGCGTCAGATGACGCAGCAGCGTCGCCGCGATCGCCGCTCCCGTCGATTCGGTCGCCATCTCGCCGTCCCACGACCACAGCAGCCCGAGCGCGCGCCGCTCGATCGCCTCGGTCGCGTCGTGGTCGCGCACGAGGTCGCGCAGCTGCGTCAGCGGCAGCGAGTACACGTCGGTCTGGATACGCGCCAGCTCGGCCGCCGTGTGGCGGTCGCGCCGTGCCAGCAGGTCGGCGATCCGCTGCGCCCGGTACGGGTTCAGCCACTCGGTCGAGATCAGGTGCGGGTAGCCGTCGGGCACGATCCGGTTGTTCGCCGTCACGATCGTCCCGTCGGGCGGGTTGCGCCACGCGGGCAGCTCCTCGTACGGCACGGTGCCCAGCCACGGCTCGCTGGTCGGGAACCGCCCGTCACCGGACGCGCGCTGCGGGATCGGTCCGCCGCACATCTGGTACCCGATATCGCCGGCCAGCGTGGCGTAGACGCAGTTCAGGGTCGGCCCGCCGACGCCTGCCAGCGCGGCGACCACGTCGTCGGCCGACCGGGCGCGGCCGAGGCTGCGGAAGGCGGCGACGTTGTGCGCCGGCGCGAGCGCCGTCCACTGCAACGCCAGGGTGCGGGTCTCGCCCGGGGCGATCGGCGTCACGACCGGGCCGTGGGCCGTCGTCACCACCTCGTGCTCGACGGCCTTGCGCTTGCCTCGCACACGGAGCTGCTCGACGCGGCGCTGCTCGGAGCCGTCCAGCGCGACCTCGATCAGGTCCTGCGTGTCGGCCTCCACGTTGGTGAAGCCCCACGCGGCGTGCGCGGTCTGGCCGATCACGACGCCGGGCGTGCCGGGCGATGTCAGTCCCGCGCAGCGTTCGCCCTCCCACGCGATGTCGGCCGCGTACCAGGTGCACGGCGCCGCGAGCTGCAGGTGCGGGTCGTTTGCGAGCAGCGGCGCGCCGGTGGTGGTGCGGTCACCCGAGAGCACCCAGCTGTTCGAGCCGGCGCCCTCCGCGCCGCCCGCGCGGTCCTTGGCGGCCAGCGCCATCCGCACCGCGTCTGCGGCGCCCGCCGGCAGCGACGTGTAGCCGGACACGGGATAGCCGGGCTCGAGCTGCTCGAGGCGCGCCGTGCCGAGGCGCTCCGCGAGCCGGCTGCGCACGATCTCCCCTTCCCAGTTCTGCCCGAGGCCGAGCGCGAACAGCCGCAGGCCGAGCAGCGCGTCGGCCGGCGTCCAGTGCGCGATGCGGCGGTGCAGCAGCAGGCGCAGCTCGAGCGGCAGCCGGAAGGTGCGCGCGTCGAGCCAGGCGTTCACCCCCCGGCAGTACGCCTCGACGGCCAGCAGGTCGTCACCCGCGAGCGCCGCCGCCTCCTGCTCGGCGACGCCGGACAGGCCGAGCGTGCGGGCGTAGCGATCGGTCGGCACCGCGTCGGCACCGACCAGTTCCGCCAGCGTGCCGCGCACGACGCGCCGCAGCAGCTCCATCTGCCAGAGCCGGTCCTGCGCGTGGCAGAGACCGAGCGCTGCCAGCGCATCGGCCTCGGTGGCGGCGCGGATGTGCGGCATGCCGTCGGTGTCGCGGACGATCTCGACCCGTGCCGTCAGACCGGGCACCCGCAGCTGACCGGCCGCCGGCGGCACCGCGCCGCGGTACACGTGGCGGACACCGGCGAGCGCACCCGCGGTCGCGCCGGCCACGATGCCGCCGGCGATCGCCGTCCGCTGCCTGCTCCTACTCACGCGTGGTCGAAGAACCAGCGTTCCAGCAGCTGCCGGAGCTCGGTGTCCGTGAACGGCCGGAGCCGGCTGTTGTGGTCGTCGTTGTCCTCGGAGGCGTCGAGATCGGACTCCAGCGCCTCGTTGGCCGCTCGCGTCGCATCACCCAGCTCGTAGCCCGACCACAGCTGGTCCTCCGGCCGCGCGGCCGGCGTCTCCCGATGCGCGATGTTGATCGCCCGGCCGACGCTCCAGACGGCACCCGGCAGGCGATCGATCCAGATCGTCACGACCTCGTCCTCGCCGCGGTCGTCCCGCCCGCGGACGGTCCTCTCGGCGAAGCGCGTGACCTCGGGCTTGGCGTCCATGTCGGTATATTGCCTGGAATGGCCGACTCCGACGACCTTCTGAAGCGCTTTCTCGGCTCCCACAAGGAGCAGGTTCTCGTACACCACGTGGTTCGAGGCATCCAGGCCGGCCGCGACTTGGCCGACGTGCTGGCCGATACCTTTGTCACGAATCGCGCCGATCCGCTCGAGATCCGCGCGTTGCTGGACAACGCCGAGATCTCGGAGGCCGTCGGCGAGGACGCCATCGCGCGCATTCGCGCCGCCGGCGGCCCGCAGTAGCTACGCGAGGAGCGGTGCGGCCACGGCGAGCGCCAGCCGCGCCGTGCCGACGCCCTTGTAGATCGTGACGTCTTCGGGGCGGTGGAGCGGGTGCAGGTCGCCGCGCTCGAGCTCGTCCAGGGCGTGCACCTCGAGCCAGTCGAGGTGGCCCGTCACGACGGTCTCGGCCAGGTCGGCGGCGCGCAGGCGGGCCTCGGCGGGCGCGTCGGTGACGACCATCGAGGCGCGCACGATCGTCCGGTAGTCGAGCTCTCGCTGATCGGGGCGCGTGGCGCCGAGCGCGAGGATGCAGATTCCGGCACCCAGCCAGTCGTCCCGCAGCACCGGGTCGCGCGATCGCGTCGCCGTCACGATCACGGTCGCGTCGCGGATCGACGACTGGGCGTCGGCGAGCGCGCCTCGGCGCGTCGCCGTCACCTCGAGCGTGACCGGCAGGCACGTCTCCACGGCGTCGGCCAGGGGCCCGGTGCCGACGATGCCGACGCGCTGCGCGCCGGCCGGCGCCAGGTGGCCCGCGGCGATTGCCGCGCCGGCCGCCGCCGCGATCCGTGTCAGCCAGTCCGCCTCGATCACGGCGATCACCGTGCCGGCCGGTCCGAACACCGTCAGCAGCGACCCGTCGCCGGCGCGGGACGATCCCGCGGCCAGCACGGCGGTCAGCTCGCCGTCGCGCGCCACCTGACCGCGTACGTGCGTGCCGTCGGTCAGCGCGATCGACGGCGGATCGTCGGCCGGCCGGCGCAGCGCCTCGCGCACCGCGTCCACGGCGGCCGCGGGAGCGAGCGCCGATCGGACGTCGCTCTCGGTCGCGTGAAGCACGCATACGTTGTACCAGCCCCGGCGACGAGTATCGTCTGTCTGTGCAGGTCAACCTCGCGGTCCTCTGCGATGCGGCGAACGTGTCGCGTGAGGGCAAGCTCAACATCCTGGGGGAGTTCGACTCGATCCACGCGTCGAGCTTCCCGCTCACCTATCCGACGATGGTGCTGGTTCTGCGGATGGAGGCACACCCGACCGAGTCGGGCGACCACCGTCTGAAGCTGCGGCTGCTCGATGCCGACGGCCAGGACGTCGTGCCGCCGCTGGAAGGTGAGTTCTCGACCGGCTTCCCGCCGTTCGCCGGCGTCCCCGTGCGGACCGCGCCGATCATCCTCCAGATGCATGGCGTCCGGTTCGACCAGCCGGGTCACTACTCATTCGAGCTGCTCGTCGACGGCCACCACCTGCGGTCGCTGCCGCTGCACTTCGTCGCCGGGCTCGAAGACGAGCCCGAGCGGCACGGCTTCGAGCTGTAGAGTCAGCCGGTGCGCTACGCCTGCACCGTCGCCGAGCTCCGAGCCGGCCGTGGCGTGCGGGCCGTCGCGCTCGGCGCGCGGGAGGTGCTCGTGGTCGCCACGGAGGAGGGCGTCCGCGCCGTCGACCGGGCCTGTCCGCACGAGGGCTACCGCCTCGACGAGGGCGAGATCCGCGGCCAGGAGCTGACGTGTCCCGCGCACGGCTGGCGCTTCGACCTGCGCAGCGGGGCCTGCGTCACGGCGGGCGAGGACATCCGCACGTATGCCGTGGACGTGCGCGACGGCGCCATCTTCGTCGATGTCGACGTGGTGCCGACCGCGCAGGAGCTGGCGTTCGCATCCGAGTCGGTGATCGGCGCGCTCGAGACCGGACGGCCGTCGCTCGCCGCGCGTCGCACGGCGCGGCTGCTGGGCCTCGGCGAGCGCCCCGAGCGCGTCGCGTTGCTGCTCGCCCGCTACGGCGGGTCGCACGCCGACGCCGGTCTCGATCCCGAGACGGCAGTCGTCGCCGACGCCCTCGAGCTGGTGCCGTACCTGGACGAGCGCGCGCTGGCCCTCGTGTTCGCCGATCTCGCGGCCGCGCTCGCGGCGCGGCTCGCCCGCGCGTCGCCGCGCTTCGGGCCGGAGCCCGCGACACCCTTCGCCTGGAGCGATGCGGGCGTGCGCGAGACGCTCGCCGCGCTGGTCGACGGCGGCGACGCCGACGAGTGCGAGGCCGTCGTCGCCGGCATGCTCGTCGCCGACGTGCCGCTCATGCAGATCGCCGCCGGGTTGGCCGAGGGAACCGCGCGCACGTTCCGCGGTCCGTGGCCGCTGATCGTGCTGGAGCGTGCGATCCGGCTCTCGAAGCAGCTCGGGCCTGACGCCGCGCGGGTCGTGCTGCCGGTGGCAGCCCACGGCTGTGCGGCCGGCAGCGAGGTGCCGCACGCGTTCGCCGTGGCCTCGGACGCGCTCGCCGGCGCGCCGCGCACGCCGGGCGAGGTCGTGCACGAGTGCGGGCGGGCGCTGCTCCAGTTCCGCCTGCGCTCCGACGACGAACCGGACGGGACCGGCTCGCTGCTCGGCTGCGGCCTCGCGCTCGCGCACGCGGCGGCGGCCGAGTGGGCGCTCGGCCTCACCGGTGTCGCCGTGGCCTCGTTGCTGCATGCGCGCTCGCTGGCCGGCGTCTACGCCGGCTCGGCCGCCGAGGCGAGCGGCGAGCCGGCGTCGCACGACGAGGCCGCGATCGTCGCTGCGCTCGCGCGCGGGCCGGCCCAGACGCCGCGCGGGATCGCCGTCTGCCTGGCGGCCGCGAGCGCTGCGTTGCGGACGGAGGACACCACCGTCAGATCCGGCGTCGTGCGCCTGCTCGAGACGCCGCGACGCGAGCGGTTCACGGCCCGGGAGCTCCAGCCCGGCTTCGTCACAATCTGAGGTAGGAGATTTGCCGTTTCGACCGTATGGTGGTGCGGTGCTCGCCCGCTCCTCCGTGACGCGCCAGATCGGCGCCTTCCTGATCGCCCTCGGCATGGCGGTCGGAGCCGTCGGCCTGCCGCGATGGCCGCACATCGCCTGGTTGCTGTCGATCGGCCTGAACGTGCTCGCCGCGGTCGCACTGCTGCGGCTCGTCGGCGGGTTCGTGGCGCGGCGGGCGCCGTTCATCGCGGCTGCGCTCGCAGCGTTCCTGACGGGTGCCTCCGAGCTGGCGCCCACCCTCACGCCGGCGCCGGTGTCGGTCTCAACGCTCGCGGTGGTCGCCGTGATCACGTTCCTGGCGGGCTTCGTGCTGTGGCTCGAGGCGTTCGAACCGACTACCGCGCGCCCCCAGTAGCACCTATCGTTCCGCGTCATGCGAGTGTTGATCGCGGGTGGTGCGGGCATGCTCGGACGGAAGCTCGCCGAGCGGCTCGCGCATGACGGTGCGGTCGCCGGCATGTCCATCACGCAGCTGACCCTGGCCGACATCGTTGCGCCGACCGCTCCGGCCGGCGCCGCCTTCGATGTCGAGACCCGCGTCGCCGACCTCTCGCGGCCCGGCGTCGCGACCGATCTGGTCACGAGCCGCCCGGACGTGGTCTTCCAGCTGGCCGCGGTCGTGTCCGGCGAGGCCGAGGCGGACTTCGACAAGGGCTACCGGATCAACTTGGACGGCATGCGGCTGCTGCTCGAGGCAATCCGCGCCGCGGGGAGCGGCTACTGCCCGCGGCTCGTCTTCACGTCGTCGATCGCGGTGTTCGGCGCACCGTTCCCCGAGCTGATCGACGACCACTTCCACCTCACGCCGCTGACCAGCTACGGCACGCAGAAGGCGATTGGCGAACTGCTGCTCTGCGACTACACCCGTCGCGGCATCGTCGACGGCGTGGGCATCCGCCTCCCCACGATCTGTGTCCGGCCGGGCGCGCCGAACAAGGCCGCGTCGGGCTTCTTCTCGAACATCATCCGCGAGCCGCTGAACGCCCGCCAGGCGGTGCTGCCGGTCGCGGACGACGTGCGCCACCCGCTCGCGTCGCCGCGCTCCGCCATCGCCAACCTGGTGCACGCTGCGGGCCTGGCCGGCACGCTGCTCGGCGATCGCAGGTGCCTGACGATGCCGGGTCTCTCGGTGACGGTGGCCGAGCAGATCGCGGGTCTGCGCGAGGTGGCGGGCGACGGCGTGGCCGACCTGATCCGTCGCGAGCCCGACCCGGTCGTGGCCGGGATCGTGGCCGGCTGGCCGCGGGCGTTCGACACGGCCCGCGCCGACGCGCTCGGGTTCCGGTGCGAGTCGCGCTTCACGGAGATCATCGACGTGTATGTGGCCGACGAGCTGGGCGGCGTGCTCGCCGGAGCGGGCGGGTGACCAGGGTCGCCGTCGTGACCGGCGCCGGCAGCGGCATCGGCCGGGCCGTCGCCGCGGCGCTCGCAGCCGACGGGTTCGGCGTCGTCCTCGCCGGCCGGCGCCTCGGGCCGCTGGAGGCCGCGGCCTCCGAGATCGGCGGCGGCGCGGTCGCCGTGCCGTGCGACGTCGCCGACCCCAAGTCGGTGACCGAGCTGTTCGCAGCGGTCAAAGCGCAGTTCGGCCGGCTCGACCTGCTCTTCAACAACGCCGGCATCGGGGCCCCGGCCGTGCCGCTCGAGGAGCTGTCGCTGGAGCGCTGGAAGGCCGTCGTCGACACGAACCTGACCGGCGCCTTCCTGTGCACACAGGAGGCGTTCCGGATCATGAAGCACCAGGCGCCCCGCGGCGGGCGGATCATCAACAACGGCTCGATCTCGGCCACCGCGCCACGGCCATTCTCCGCGCCGTACACCGCGACCAAGCACGCCGTCACCGGCCTGACGAAGTCGACGTCGCTGGACGGCAGGCAGTACGACATCGCCTGCGGGCAGATCGACATCGGCAACGCGGGCACCGACATGACCGCGCGGATGGCCGAGGGCGTGCTCCAGGCCGACCTCTCCCGCGCGCCCGAGCCGACGTTCGACGTCACGCAGGTCGGCCGGGCCGTCAGCTACATGGCCTCGTTGCCGCTGGACGCGAACGTCCAGTTCCTGACGGTGATGGCGACCAAGATGCCCTTCATCGGCCGCGGCTGATCCGCTCGGCCGCGTGCTCGCCGATGGCGACGCAGGTCAGGTGGATGTTGGCCCGCGGCGACTCGGGCATCACCGACGCGTCGACCACGCGCAGGCCGTCGACGCCCAGCACGCGGCAGTCCGGGTCGACGACCGTGCGGTCGTCGCCGGGATCGCCCATCCGACAGGTGCCGGCCGGGTGCTGGTGGTCGGTGCACGTCTCGAGCAGCCAGTGGCCGAGCGCTCCGTCACCGGCGAGGTCGGACGGCGCGCGGCCGTCGGCGTCGACCCTCACGCGCGAGGCGATGCGCCGGAACGGATCCGAGGCCACGACCTCGAGCAGCCGGCGCGCCCCGTCGTGCAGCCGGGCGCGGTCGCGCGGGTCCGTGAGCATCCGCAGCTCGACCACGGGGTGCGCCGCGGGATCGGACGAGCGCAGCGTGACGGCCCCGTGCGAGTGGCTCTCGTAGACCGCCACGTAGAGGCAGCCCCGGGCCAGCGAGGCCGCGTCGTAGCCGCGCAGCGTGTTCGGGATCAGGTTCATGTCGTTGCCGCCACTGCCCGCGTGGCCGGAGGCGTAGCGGACGATGCACGACGAGTGACGGTGGTCGATCGAAGCCGCGCGCGCCTCGGGCCGCAGCTCGAGGTCGACGAACACCGACGGGTGCTCGGTCAGCCCGCGGCCGACCGGCGGGAGGTCGACCGCCGGTGCGATGCCGAGCGCCCGCAGCTCATCGGCCGGACCGATGCCCGACCGCAGCAGGATGGCGGGCGTGTGGATCGCGCCCGCGCAGAGGATCACCTCGCCGCCGTCGAACCGCTTCTCGCCGGTCGCCGTGCGCGCGACGACGCCGGTCGCGCGCCCGCGGTCGAGGAGGACGCGATCCACGAGCGCCCCGCCGGCGATGGTCAGGTTCGGGCGCGTGCGGGCGGGCTCGAGGTAGCCGTCGGCGGTCGAGACGCGTCCGGCCGGCCCGGCGTTCATCGCGTACGGCGACACGCCGGTGGAGCCGGGCGCGTTGTGGTCGTCGGCCCATGGCTCGCCGAGGTCGGCCGCCGCCTCGGCGAGAGCGCGATCGACCGAGCCCCACGCCTCGAGGGGCGGGCGGCGGATCGGGATCGGGCCGCCGCGGCCGTGGTACGGCTCGGCGCCGAAATCGGCGTCGTGCTCGAGCCGGACGTGCGCCGCCAGCACGTCGGCCCATGACCAGCCGGTGCAGCCCGCCGCGGCCCAGCGGTCGAAGTCGTCGGGCAGGGCGCGGATCGCGAGCTGCGAGTTGATCGCTGAGGAGCCACCGAGCGCCCGGCCGCGCCAGTACGGCCGCGGCTGCTGCTCCGTCGTGCGCCGCGCCTCGAGTCCGGTCCAGTGGTAGCGGGCGTGCTCCGCGGCGAGGATCGCGTACGGGTTCAGCGTCCGCATCGCCGCCGGTCGATCGCCGGAGCGTTCGTCCGGGCCCGCTTCCAGCAGCAGCACCGACACCGCCGGGTCCTCCGACAACCGCGCGGCCAACGGTGCGCCCGACGAGCCCGCACCGACGATCAGGTAGTCGTACGCCACGCGCGCCAGAATGCCAGCAATGCTGGTCGGCATCCTCATGCTCGACACGACGTTCGACCGGGTGCCGGGCGACATCGGCCACTCCGGCACGTTCGCGTTCGACACCCGTCTCGAGGTCGTCGTCGGCGCCTCCGCGCGCCAGGCCGTCGAGGCCGGCGCTGCGGGCCTGCTCGAGCCGTTCGTCGCCGCGGGTCACCGGCTGGTCGCGGCCGGCTGCGGGTTGATCACGACGTCCTGCGGGTTCCTCGTGATCCACCAGCGCGCGCTCGGAGCCGCCCTGCCGGTGCCCGTCGTGACCTCGTCATTGCTGGCCCTGCCGGCGCTGCTCGCGGTACTGCCAGAGCCGGCCCGCGTCGGCGTCGTGACGGCGAACGCCGCGGCGCTCACCGCCGCCCACCTGGACGGCGCGGGCGTGTCGCCGGCCGACCGGGCGCGGCTGGTGCCGATCGGGCTCGAGCGCACGGCCCACCTGTACCCGGCGCTGCTCGGTGACGCGCCCGGGCCCGATCCGGCGATCGCGGAGACGGAGGTGGTGGCGGCGGTGCAAGCCGTGGTCGGCGCCGACCCGGCGATCGTGGCCCTGCTCTGCGAGTGTACGAACCTGCCGCCCTACCGGACGGCGCTGGCCAGGGCGACGGGGCTCCCGGTGATCGACATCGTGACGGTCGTGCAGGCCGCCGGGGCGAGCCTCGTCGCCCGCTAGGCGATCTCGGCGGTCAGCAACACCACGGCGAGCGCGCCCAGCGCTGCCTCCGGGTCGTCCGCCAGCGAGGCCGCCGCAGCTGCTGCGACCGGCAGGGCGGCTCCGTCCTCCGCCAGCCCTCGCAGCTCCGACACCAGCAGCGGCGTCACGCCGAGGTCGTCCAGCTCGGAGGCGGTCTCGAGCACGGCCCGCGACCCGATCGCGATGCCCTCGGCCGGATCGCCGGCAGCCGCTGCCAGCAGCAGCCCGCGGCGCGTGGCGGCTGCGATGTCGTCCTCGTCCAGCCCGAGCCGCTCGACCACCAGGGCGACGAGCGCCGGAGCGCCGGCGGCCCGCAGTCCCGCGTCGATGTCCCGCAGGCTCACGCGATCGCGCCGCTGGCGTACCGCGAGCGCATCTCCTCCAGGGGAATCGCGGTGTAGTCGCCGGCGTGACCGGCCTGACCGAAGGCCGTCATCCGCGCCGCGATCACCTGCTGCATCGCCGCGCGGGCGGGCTTCAGGTACGAGCGTGGATCGAACTCCTCCGGATGCTCGACGAACGCCTTGCGGATCGCGCCCGTGACGGCGAGCCGCGAGTCGGTGTCGACGTTGATCTTGCGCACGCCGTGCCGGATGCCGAGCTGGATCTCCTCGACCGGGACGCCCCAGCTCTCCTTCATCTTGCCGCCGTACCGGTTGATGATCTCGACCAGCTCCCGCGGCACCGACGAGGAGCCGTGCATGACCATGTGCGTCTCGGGCAGCTTCTCGTGGATCTCCTCGATAAGGTTCATCGCGAGCACCTCGCCGTCCGGCTTGCGGTCGAACTTGTACGCGCCGTGACTGGTGCCGATCGCGACCGCGAGCGCGTCGAGGCCGGTGCGGGCGACGAACTCGACGGCCTGGTCGGGGTCGGTCAGATGCACCTCGCCGGAGCCGACGCCGTCCTCGATGCCGCCCAGCGTGCCGAGCTCGCCCTCCACCGTGACGCCCTTCGCATGCGCGGCCTCGACGACCTCGCGCGTGACGGCGACGTTGTACTCGAACGACGACGGCGTCTTGCCGTCCGCCTCCAGCGAGCCGTCCATCATCACGCTCGTGAAGCCCAGGTCGATGGCCGACTTGCAGGTGTCGGGACTGTTGCCGTGGTCGAGGTGCAGCGCGACCGGAATCTCGGGATAGAGCTCGGTCGCGGCCAGCATCAAGTGCCACAGGAAGCGATCGTTCGTGTAGGCGCGCGCGCCCCTCGAGGCCTGGATGATCACGGGCGAGGAGGTGTCGCGCGCGGCCTCCATGATGGCCTGGATCTGCTCCATGTTGTTGACGTTGAAGGCGCCGACGCCGTACCCGCCGTTCGCGGCCTCATCGAGCAGCTGACGCATGGAGACGAGCGGCATGGAGATCACCTTCCAGGGCGACATTGGCGTTCGGAGATTGAGCCTACCGCGCGTCCCGTGCGCACGCGGCAGCCCGCTCCGCGGATCCCCTTCCCATCCGATCGGTCGATCCCGTAATCTGACGTTGCACGGTTGGCGTCGAGAGCGCGAATCGCGCGCCGGCGATCACGAACCGCAGGAAAGGGAAGAGAAGGACTGTGTTCGAGCTCGTCCTGGTGGTCGCGATCGCTCTCCTGTTCGATTTCACGAACGGGTTTCACGATGCCGCCAACGCGATCGCGACGTCCGTCGCGACGAACTCGATCTCGCCCCGACTGGCCGTGGTCTGCGCGGGGGCCCTCAACTTCGCGGGCGCCTACCTGTCGCTGAACGTCGCAAAGACGATCGGGAGCGGCATCATCGATCCCGAGGCGATCACGTTGCGCGCGATCCTCGCGGGCCTGGTGGGTGCGATCACGTGGAACCTCGTCTCGTGGTGGCGCGGTCTGCCGACGTCGTCGTCGCACGCGCTCATCGGCGGTGTCGCCGGCGCCGCCATCGCGACCACCGGCGGGTTCGATGTCGTGCTCTGGTCGGGCCTCCTCGAGAAGGTCATCCAGCCGTCCATCTACGTGCCCTTGCTCGGGTTCGGACTGGCGGCCGTGCTCGCGCTCTGCCTGGCGGGCCGGGTCGGTCGCTTCCTCGACGCGCGGCCGGGGCCGCTGCGCGGCCTGCAGCTGATCTCGGCCGGTTTCGTGGCGCTCACGCATGGCACCAACGACGCGCAGAAGACGATGGGCGTGATCGCGCTCGCCATGGTGGTGAGCGGCGAGAACGCGAGGTTCGTGGTCGACGACTGGGTGATCTTCGCGGCCGCCGTTGCGATCGCGCTCGGCACCTACGTCGGCGGCTGGCGAATCGTGCACACGGTCGGCCGCCGTCTGTCCGACCTCGACCTCCGCTCGGGCGTCGCGGCACAGTCGGCCGCAGCGTTCCTGCTGTGGCGGGCCGCCGACTTCGGATTCCCGATCTCGACCACGCAGGTCACGACCGGAGCCGTGCTCGGGTCGGGGTCGAAGCGACGGTGGCAGGGCACGCGCTGGTCGGTCGCCGGCCACGTCGTCGGAGCCTGGGTGATCACCCTCCCGTCCGCCGCGCTGGTCGGCGCAGCGTACGCCGAGGTAGCGAAGCTGCCCGGCGGCACGTTCATCATCTACGCCCTGGTCGCGGCCGCCGTCGCCGGCATGGTGATCAAGCGGCGGCTCCTGTTTGCGGGCTGGGAGGAGCAGGTGCAGCGGCACGAGCCGGCGGCCGCCGGCACCGCGGCGGCGGAGCAGCCGGCCAAGAAGCGCAAGCGGCCGAAGGCCATCGCGTAGGGCAGTCGCTCCCACGCCCCTCGCGGCGTTGGGCCGAAGGTTGTACCTTTCGCGTATGACACGCCTCTGGCACGGCTTTGCTGCGATGGGCGCGATCGACGGCCACGAGTTCGTCGTCTCGCGCGGAGAGGGCGCCCGGGTCTGGGACTCGGCGGGTCGGGAGTATCTCGACGCGTCGGCCGGCCTGTGGTTCGTCTCTGTCGGCCACGGGCGGGAGGAGATCGCAGACGCCGCGGCCGCACAGATGAAGAAGCTCGCGGCGCACCACTGCTTCTTCGACCACGCGAACGAGCCGGCGATCGAGCTGGCCGACCGCATCGTCGAGATGTCGCCGTACAGCGACGGCGCCGTGTTCTTCGGCTCCGGCGGCTCCGAGGCCGTCGACACCGCGTGCAAGCTCGCCCGCCGCTACTGGAGCGCGCAGGGCAAGGACACGAAGACGATCATCATCTCCCGTCAGCACGCGTACCACGGCATGAACGCGTATGGCACCTCCCTCGGCGGCATCCCCGCCAACATGGAGGGCTACGGCGTGATGATCCCCGAGACGCTGCGCGTCAGCTGGGACAACCCCGAGGACCTCGAGGAGATCCTCGACCGGTATGACGGGCGCGTGGCGGCCTACATCGGCGAGCCGGTGATCGGTGCCGGTGGCGTGATCGAGGCACCCGACGGGTACTGGCCCGAGATTCGCCGCATCTGCACCGAGCGCGAGATCCTGTTCATCCAGGACGAGGTGATCTGCGGGTTCGGCCGGCTGGGCGCCAACTTCGGTTGCACGCGGTACGGCGTCGAGCCCGACCTGATCACGTTCGCGAAGGGCGTCACGTCCGGCTACCTGCCGCTCGGCGGCATCATCGCCGGACCGATGATCAAGGACTTCTTCTGGGCGCCCGGCGCGCCGCCGTTCCGGCACGGGTTCACGTACAGCGGCCACGCGGCGTGCTGCGCGGCCGGCATCGCGAACCTCGACATCATCGAGAACGAGAAGCTGATCGCGCGCGTCGCCGACCTCGAGTCGGTGCTCGCCGAGGCGGTCGCCCCGATGCGCGACCTCGACATCGTCGCCGAGGTGCGCACGGTCGGCCTGCTGGCCGGCATCGAGTTCAAGGCCGAGGTGCTCGCGGCCAACCCGGGCTTCGCCGACAAGGTGTCGGTGCGCTCGCGCGAGAACGGCGTCATCACCCGCGCGCTCCGCGGCGTCGGTCTGCAGTTCTCGCCGCCGTTCGTGTCGACGCCCGAGCAGCTGCATGCGATGGTCGAGGGCATGTCCGCCGGCGTGCGCGAGATGACCGCCCAGGTCGCGTAGTGTCGAACGACCGGGCCCGGTCCGCCTGGCGGACCGGGCCCGTCGTCGTCCTACTGCCCGGTGTACATCAGCGAGCCGGGCGTGGTCAGCAGCTCGCCCGTCTCCAGCCACGTCTTCAGGCCGGAGAGGATCATCGGCCAGCCACCGTAGAGCTGGTCGTTCGCGCCTTCGCGCAGCTGGTCGTGCGTGATGGTCAGGCAGCAGGAGCTGCCGACCGGCGCGATCTCCCAGGTCACGCGGGAGGAGCCCTCGGCCTTCACGTCGTCGCTCCACAGCGCGACTAGCGTGTGCACGAGCCGCTTCGGCGGGTCGACCTCCAGCACCTCGCCCTCGCCGAGCAGCAGCCCGCCGGGCGCGCCCATCGCGAGCCGGGAGCCCGGCTTCCAGTCCGACTCCACGCGCGCGCCGAACTGGTACTTGCTGCGGATCTCGGGATCGGTGATCGCGTTCCACAGCAGCTCCGGCGTGGTGCGGATGTAGATCTCGTAGACCTTCTCCATGGTGTGCTCCAGTCGTGTCTTGAGCTCGACGAGGCCCGCGGCCCACGGCTCCGTGTACTTGCTCACCCACCGGTCGTGGACGAGGCGGATCGGGACGGGGTTCAGGAAGTGGAGCTTCTCGCGGCCACGACGTCTCGTGACCACCAGGCCCGCCTCCTCGAGCACCTTCAGGTGCTTCATGACGCCGATGCGCGTCATCGCGAAGCGCCCTTCCAGCGCGGTCAGCGTCTGGCCGTCCTCGCGGAACAGCTCGTCGAGCAGGCTGCGTCGCGTCGGGTCGGCAAGAGCCTTGAACACCGCGTCCATGGCGCGAGAATATGTCACCTAATAGTTACATGTCAAGCGTGGACGGTGCGAACCCCTGCGTCGCCGCACCGCGGGCCCTGATATCGTCCGGGTTCTCCTAGCGCCCGTAGCTCAGGGGATAGAGCGCTGCCCTGCGGAGGCAGAGGTCGCATGTTCGATTCATGCCGGGCGCACTTCACGTCGCCGAGCGGTCGGCTCAGCCGGTCGCTTCGAGGCGGTAGACGACCAGCGCCAGCCGCAGCCGGTGCCCGCGGCGCGGAATCTGGCCGACGGTCTGGTCGAACTCCGGCAGGTTGATCGCGACGGCCGACTCGCGCACCGCCGTCAGGCCCGGAGCGAGCGGCGGGACGCGGCCGAACAGCGTCACCAGCCGCACGGGCCGACGCGCGACCTGATCGGTCACCCACGCGGCGAGCGGCTCGCGATCGAGCCGGAACACGGGCACGGCCGGCCGGTGAAACCGCACGCGCAACGGCACGCCGTACCGGCCGTCGGGCGCACGCAGCCAGGGTGTGATCACCAGCGTCTCGGGCTCGCCGAGCTTCGCGTCGAGCGCTGCCAGCTGGGCCGTCGAGCCGCGGTACTCGTCGAACCGCAGCGCCGGCCACAGGTCGTACACCTGGAGCGCCACCGTGACGGCCAGCGCTGCCAGCACACCGGCGCGCAGGCGCGGTCGCGACCATGCGGCGGCGACCGCGAGCCCGGCGAGCACGGCGAGCAGCGGCAACGCGGCCGATACGAGCCGGCGCACGGCCCAGAAGTGGTCCGGCGCGACGCGGGCATCGACGCCGTAGATCGCGACGGTGCCGAGCAGGAGCGCGACCGGCAGCAGCAGCACGACGCCACGGTCGTGACGGAATGCCGCGACGATCGCCACGGCGAGGCCGCCGATCGCGAGCACGAGGCCGGGCCAGGTGGCGTACCACGTCAGCCAGGTGGCGCCGTTCCAGTCGAGCAGCCGGCCGGCGACGATCAGCAGCGTCAGTCCTCCACCCGCCGCGACCGCGAGCACCAGACCGATCCTCTGCTCGTTCCGGGCCAGCCACCCGTCGACGGCCGCCCGCCGCCGCGCGGCCACCAGCGCGACGACGGCCACCGCGATGGCGGCGGCGGGCGCCGTGATGGCGACCGCGTGCGCGTGCCGGTCCCAGTTCCCGGCGAAGTAGGTCCACGCGAAGCGGCCCACGTGGGCGAACGCGACCGCCGTCGTCACTGCCGTGGCGAGCACCAGCGCCCGTGCCGCCCGGTCGAACCGGCCGGTGGCCAGGAGCCAGGCCGCCAGCAGCGCGACGGCACCGACGGTGAACAGGCCGTCCGGGCGCATCAGGAACGTCGAGCCGAGCAGGAAGCCGGCCACGGCGGCGGCGGAGGTGGCCCGGGCGGGCGCCGCCACGGCCCACATCCAGATGCCGCCGGACAGCAACGCGAGTGCCGGTATCTCGGTCATCGGGAAGCGCGCGTACCAGTGGAACGCGACCGAGGTCAGCAGGAGGCCGGCCGTCGCGAGCGCCGCGACGTCGCCGTGGTCGGGTGCCAGCCGGCGTGCTGCGAGTGCCGTCATCAGCAGCGCGAGACCGGCGATCACCGGCAGCGTCCAGTCGCCCTCGTCGCCGGACGCGTACCCGCCGGCCGCCCGCAGCGCCGGCCACGTGTGGAAGCCGAGCCGGATGATCTCGCCCGGCTCGTTGCCGAAGTACTCGCCGGGGTAGCGCCCGCCCAGTGGCAGCGCCTTCCGGACGTTCGCCGGGATGGTGTCGAGGGCCGGTTCCGAGATCTCGACCCTGCCGCGGTCCTGGATCTGCACGACCTCGTTGACGTACGTGCCGGCATCGCGGCCGCCGAGCGACCACTCGAACGCCGGTAGCGCCAGCGCCGTCACCGCGACGGCGGCGGCGACGAGCACGAGGTCCGTGCGCGTGAAGCGCGGCGCCTCGGCCGTATCGGACGGGTTGCGCGAGAACCCGATCGCGATCAGCGCCGCCGTGACGGCGGCCATCGACCACGGCGCGTGCAGGCCCAGGTCGGCCAGCGCGACTGCGGCGGCGGCGAGGGCGCCGAGACCGGTCACGAGCCGCGCGGCGTGCACCTCGACGGCGCTCAGACGGGCCGGGAGACGGCCGCGCAGGAGCGCGCTGCCCACGAGCCAGACGGCCGCCATCGCGCCGGCCGCGCGCAGGGCCGTCAACACCTCAGGCGCGCCACCGGTACGCGGGCCCGGCGGACAACTCGCCCTCTCGGACGCCGTCCTCGGTGACGACGCCGACCCGCTGGCCGGCGTCGATCTCGCGGCGCACGATCGCGAGCGCCACCGCCCGGCCGATCGTGGGCGACTCGACCGCCGACGTGATGCGCCCGACCTCGCGGCCCCCGACCTCGATGGTGGCGCCGGCCGCCGGCGCCTCACCGTCGAGCACGATCGAGCGCAGGCGGCGGTTGGCGTGGCCGCGGTGGTGCAGCCGGGCGACGGGCTCCTGCCCGATGTAGCAGCCCTTTGTGAACGACACCGCGCGATCGACGACGCCCGCCTCGGCCGGCATCACCTGCTCGTCGAGCTCGGCACCGAACCGCGGCATGCCCGCCTCGACGCGGAGCACGTCGAACGCCTGGTCGCCGAACACGCGCCCATCGTGCGGCTCGAGCCCGTCGCTCAGCCGCTGCCACGCCTCGTCCAGCGCCTCGCGCGGCGCGATCAGCTCGTACGCCTGCTCGCCGGAGAACGCCGAGCGCAGAACGTGGCCGACGCCGGCAGCGAGCGCAACGTCGGTTCCGGCGCCCTCCGGCGCATCGTCCGGCACCGCGACGCCGAGCGTGTCCCGCAGCAGTGCGGAGGCCTTCGGCCCGGCCACGGCGACGATGCCGAAGCGGTCGTCACAGGCCTCGATCACGAGCTTGGAGGCCAGCCGGTACCGCGTCAGCACGGTGCGCAGCGCGGCCGCCGCGGCCGGATCGGCATCGGCCAGGAACGTGGACTCGCCGAGGCGTGTCAGCCGCATGTCCGCGACCACGCGGGCCTTCGGCGTGAGCAGCAGCGCGTACGCGGCGCTGCCGACGGCGATGCCGTCGACGTCGTTCGTGACCATGCCCTGCAGGAACCGCACGGCGTCCGGTCCGTCGAGCAGGGTGAACGCGCGGCCGCCGCGGTCGGCGATCCCAACCGACTCGCGCACCGCTCGTACCTCCGCGGCGAGGTCTCCGGTCACGGCCTGAGTGTACCGGGCGGAGGCTGGGTTAAGCGTGCGTGAAGAACCGCACAACCGGGGAGGTGCCCCGACTTCACCGGATAGCATGATTTTCGGTCCTACTTCGCGTATGCGAGACGACTCGACCCTCACAGCCGAGCCAATCGTCGCCCCCGTCCAAGCCCTCGCGCCGGAGTCGCCCTCCCCGCAGAAGTGGACCGCGCGACGCGCCAGCGTGCTCGTCATCGCGTACCTCGCAGCGCTCGCGACCCTGGTGCTCACGCGCGGCGTGCACATCTCGTCCGACCGCTACTTCCTGATCCTGCTCGTCCCGGCGATCGCGCTCGGCCTCACGCGCCAGTACCTGCGCGACTGGGTGCCGTTCATCGCGTTGATGATCGCGTACGAGTTCGCACGCGGCGGTGCCGAGTGGCTGAACGCCGACATCCTCGGTCGCGGTCCGTTCTACGCGCCGATGATCGACGTCGATCGCGCGCTCTTCTTCGGGGCCATGCCGCCCGAGTTCGTGCAGTCGTGGTTCTGGACCGGGCACGTCCGGGCCTTCGACTGGATCATCGGCTCGTTCAACAAGGTGCACTTCTTCGTGCCGCCGACGCTGCTGTTCTTGATCTGGCTCGACCGCCGCGAGCACTTCGTGCGGTGCGCGACCGCGATCGTGATCACGTCGTTCATCGGTGCCGCGATCTTCTTCCTGTTCCCGGCCGCGCCGCCCTGGCTGGCCGCGCAACACGGCCTGATCGACGTCGTCTCGATCAACTCGCTGCAGGATGCGGCCAACGGTCTGCCGAAGGGATCATCCTTCATCGCGTCGCAGATCCCGCGCAACGCCGTCGCCGCCGTGCCCTCGCTTCACTCCGCCTACGCCCTGCTCACCGTGATGATCGCCTGGACCTGGCGCCGCCGCGTGGGCTACGCCTTCCTGGTCTATCCGCTGATCATGTGGTTCTCCATCGTGTACCTCGGGGATCACTACGTGGCGGACATCATCGCCGGCGTTGCCGTCGCCCTGATCGGGTGGGCGCTCGCCGGACACCTCACGCGCCCGGGTGGCGCCCTACACCGGCTGATGGCCGGACCGGCGGAACCGCTCCGCCGCGCACGAACCTTCGGAGGAATGTCATGACCCAGTCGAAATCAGGAGCCGCGTCGCGTACGGGTGCGCGCGCCGAGCTGCCCGCGTACGTCGCCGTCCGCTGCCCGCTGTGTGGAGCCGACGACTACCACGTGCGCTTCGAGGACCGCCTGGGCGGCGTCTCCGTCGATCCCCAGCGCCACTACACGTCGACGTCGAGCGCCTACGGCGAGCACGGCCGCATCGTCGAGTGCCGCTCCTGCAACCTGGTCTACATGAACCCGCGCCCGCACCACCAGTCGGTGCAGGACAACTACTCGGCCGTCGAGGACACGCGGTACATGGACGAGGAGCAGGGCCGCGTCGAGACGTTCACCGAGAGCCTCGAGCACGTCGCCCAGTTCATGCCGTCGGGCCGCATGCTCGACGTCGGCTGCCACATCGGCACCTTCCTCACGATCGCCGAGGCGGCCGGCTACCAGGTCGCCGGCGTCGAGCCCTCGACGTGGGCGTCCGAGATCGCCCGCGGCCGCATCTCCGGCCCCGTCCACCGCGGCGCGGTCGTGGATGCGCCGCTGCCCGACGGCGGCTACGACGTGTTCACCATCTGGGACGTGATCGAGCACCTGCCCGATCCGGCACTCGACCTGCGGTCGATCCACTCCTCGCTGCGGCCGGGCGGCATCTTCGCGGTCTCGACGATGGACGTCGACTCGCTGTTCGCCCGCGTGCTCGGCCGGCGCTGGCCGTGGTACATGCAGATGCACCTGGTGTACTTCTCGCGCAAGACGCTGTGCGAGATGCTGCGGCGCGAGGGCTTCCAGATCGTCGATGTCCGCCTGCACACGCGGCGCGTGCGCCTGTCGTACCTGGCGTCGCGGCTCGACGCCTACGCCCCGCCCGTGTCCCGCCTGCTGGTCGGCGGCCTGAAGAAGCTCGGCCTGGGCGAGCGCACGGTCGGGATCAAGCTCGGCGACATCTTCACGGTGATCGCGCGCAAGCCCACCGAGGCCTAACCTCCCCGGCATGTCGATCGCCCCCGCGCCAGTGTCGCCCGGAACCGAACTCGCGTCGCACCTCGGGCGCGCGGGCGGCGCGTTGCGGCGGTGGGGCGGCGAATACCGCGTGCCGCTCGTCGTCTGGGGCTGGTCGCGGCTGCTGACGCTGCTCGCCGTCGCGATGGTGGGCTGGGTCGAGCGGCCGCGCGGATCGGGCGACCTGGTCGGCGCGCTGATCACGCCGCTGCGTTCGTGGGACGGCTTCTGGTACCTCTCGATCGCCCAGTACGGCTACGACCCCACGATCGCGCACGGCAACTCCCCGGCGTTCTTCCCGCTCTACCCGCTCACCGTCGCAGCCGCCGAGAAGCTGCTGCCGTTCTCGTTCGCCGTCACCGGCGTGATCGTCTCGAACCTCCTGTTCCTGCCGGCGCTGATGGTGCTCCACCGGATCACGCGCGACCGGTTCGGCGATGCGGTGGCGCGCCGCACCATCACCTATCTGGCCATCTCGCCGCTGTCGTTCGTGTTCTCGATGGTCTACACCGAGAGCCTGGCGCTGCTGCTGATCTGCACGACGTTCCTGCTGCTCGAGCGGCGGCGGATCTGGGCCGCGAGCTTCGTCGGCATGCTCGCCTCGCTGGCGCGGCCGGTCGGCGTCCTGCTGGCGCCGGCGATCGCGTGGCAGGTGTTCCAGAACAATGGCCGCCGGCCCTCGTGGCGCCTGCTCTGGCAGTTGCTGCCGGTGCTGATGCTGCCGCTTGCGGTGATCGGCTTCCAGGCGTACCTGTGGTGGCGGACCGGCGAGACCTATGCGACGCACTCCGCCGAGTTGCGCGGCTGGAGCCGCGGCGCCGATCCGCTCTACATCCTGCTCGTGCCGGTGGCTGCGGTGCACGCGATCTGGATCGCCTTCTTCGACAACCACGACCTCGGCCTCGCAGCCAGCGCGATCGCGGTGTGCATGTACTTCTGGCTGATCGTCGCGCTGATGCGCACGCGACGCGCGCCGTTCGCCTACTGCATCTTCGCGCTCGGCTGCGTCGTGCTGCCGGCCTACACGGGCACGTGGCTCGGGTTCCCGCGGTTCGGCCTGGTGCTGTTCCCGCTGTTCTGGATGCTCGCCCTGTGGGGCGAGAACGAGCGGTTCGACAACGCGGTGCGAATGCTGTTCCCGGCGCTGATGGTCGGATTCGCGTTCGTGTCCTTCGGTGTGGGAACCTTCACGCCATGAGGAGCGAGGTCGAGACCTACGGCGTGACGTCGAGCGTTGCGCGCCTCCGGCGCGTGCTGGTGCGAACCCCGGTCACCAGCGGCGACTTCGCCGGCGCCGGCTGGCGGCAGCCCGACCCGGCGACCCTGCTGCGCCAGCACGCCGCGTTCTGCGAGCTGCTGTCGGAGCTGGGCTGCGAGGTCGTGGTCGCACCGCCTGCGGAGGGCATGGTCGACGCCTGCTACATGTACGACTCGGCGTTCACGATCGGCGATGGGGCGATCGCGTTCCGCTCGGCCAAGCCCGCACGCGCGCGGGAGTGGGAGCCGGCCGCCGCGGCGCTGGCCGCTGCCGGCGTACCCGTCGTCGCACACCTCGAGGGCGATGCGACGGCCGACGGCGGCGACCTGTTCTTCCTCGACGCGGCCACGCTGGTCGCAGGCCGCGGCTACCGCACCAACGCCGCCGCCCACCGACAGCTCGCGGCCATCCTGGAGCCACGCGGCGTGACCGTCGAGCGCGTCGACCTGCCGCACGACACCGGCCCGGCGCACGTGCTGCACACGATGTCCTTCATCTCGCCGATTGCCGACGACCTGGCGGTCGTGTTCGAGCGCCTGATGCCCGTGCCGCTCGTCGAGCTGCTGGCCGAGCGCGGCATCCGCACGATCGGAGTCGACGAGGACGAGTACCTCGCGATGGCGTGCAACGTGCTGCCGGTGCGGCAGGGCGTCGTCGTCGTGGTCGACGGCAACCCGAAGGCGCGGCGCGCGATGGAGGCCGCCGGCGTCGAGGTGCACGCCTACGACGGCTCGGACATCTCGCTGAAGGGCGACGGTGGGCCGACGTGCCTGACACGGCCCCTCTGGCGACGCGACTGAGGGCGCGGATCCGGGCGGACGGGCCGCTCCGGTTCGATGCCTGGGTGGAGGCCTGCCTGTACGACGCGGCGGGTGGTTTCTACGCGCGCGGCGCGCGGCTCGGTCCGGGTGGCGCCTTCGCGACGGCGCCGACGCTGCACCCGGCGTTCGCCGCGGCGGTGGTGGCGGAGGCTGCCGCTGCCGGCGCCGAGCGCGTGCTGGAGGCGGGACCGGGCGACGGCTCGCTGGCCGAGGCGCTGGTGGCCGCCGGGCTGGAGGTGGCGCTGCTCGAGCGCGCCGAGGGCATGCGGCGCCTGCAGCGCGAGCGCGTGGGCGATGGCGTGCGCTGGATCGACGAGGTTGCCGAGGTGGCGCCGTTCGATGGGCTGATCGTCGCGAACGAGCTGCTCGACGCCCTGCCGTTCCGGCTGTTCGCCGACCGCGTGGAGGTGCTGGTCGGCCTGGACGATGCGGGCCGGTTCGTCACCGTGCCCCGGCCGCCGCGGCGTGCGGTGCGGACGATCGAGCGGCCGGGACTCGAGCCGCTGCTGCACGACCTGGCGGCCGCTCTCCAGCGCGGCCGGCTGCTGCTGATCGACTACGCAGCGGCACCCGGGGACCCGCGTGACCCGGTCCGCACCTACATCGGCGGGCAGCACGGCGGTGACCCGCTGCAGGCACCGGGCGCGCAGGACCTGACCGCCGACGTCGACTTCGCCGAGGTGCGCCAGATCCTGGCCGGCGCCGGCCTCGAGATCGTCGCCGACGAGCCGCAGGCCGCGTGGCTGCGCCGCCGCGGCGCCGAGCCGCCGCCGCTCGCCGGCCGCACCGACGACGGCTGGCGGATGGCGCGCCTGTTCGACGAGACGCTGCCGTTCCACGTCGTGGCGGCGGACCGCCGCTGAAAACGAGAGGGGCCCGGCTTGCGCCGGGCCCCTCTGCAGAACGAACGTTGGAGTGGAACCGTAATTCGCCGGAGCGAATTACATCATCCCGCCCATGCCGCCCATGTCGGGCCCGCCGCCGCCGGAACCCGGCTTCTCGGGCGCCTCGGCGACGATCGCCTCGGTGGTGAGGATGTTCTTGCCGATCGACGCGGCGTTCTGGAGCGCCGAGCGGGTGACCATGGCCGGGTCGATGATGCCGGCCTTGACCAGGTCGACCGTCTCGCCGGTATCGACGTTGAGGCCGTGACCGCGCGGCGCGAGCCGGACGGCGTTGACGACGACGGAGCCCTCGAGCCCGCCGTTGATGGCGAGCTGCCGCAGCGGCTCCTCGAGCGCGCGCTTCACGATCGCGGCACCCGTGCGCTCGTCACCCTCGTAGTCATCGAGCGAGAGCTCGTCGGCCGCGGTCAGCAGCGCGACGCCGCCACCCGGGACGATGCCCTCTTCGAGCGCCGCGCGAGTCGCCTGGAGGGCGTCCTCGACACGATGCTTCTTCTCCTTCATCTCGGTCTCGGTGGCAGCGCCGACCTTGACCACGGCAACGCCGCCGGACAGCTTGGCGAGCCGCTCCTGCAGCTTCTCGCGA
>JBBQFB010000028.1:0-24978 GCA_038321545.1 Gaiellales bacterium | reverse complement strand
GGTAGATGACCATGCCACCGAACACGACACCGACGAACACGCCGAGGGTGGCGCCGATGACCGCCGTGATGACGCTCTCGTAGCGCACCATCCGCCGCACCTGTCGCCGGGTGGTGCCGACGGCCCGCAGCAGGCCGATCTCGCGCGTCCGTTCGAACACCGACAGCAGCAGCGTGTTGATGATGCCGACGATCGAGATCACGACGATCACGGCGAGCAGCGCGTACAACGGGTAGACGACCGAGTTGATCTGACCCGAGATGGAGTCGATCACCTCCTGGTTCGACTGCACGTTGGCGAGCGGGTTCGCCGCCAGCGCGACCTTCTGTACGGCGGTCTGCACGGTATCGACGTCGGCCTTCGGATCGGTGACGACGAACATGAACGCGACGCCCTTGTTGTCCATCAGCGGCGCGAGGCCCTCCGGCGACGTCAGGAGACCGGACACCAGATTCGACTTCTTGACGATGCCGGCGATCTTGAAGGTGCCGCGGGTGCCGTTGCGGCTCTCGACCGTGACGGACGATCCGACGCTCAGCTTGTCGGCCTTGGCGGTGTCCTGGTCGACGACGCCCTGGTCGGGCGCCAGGTTGCGGATCACGTCGTCGCCGCCGTCGATCCAGCGCAGCCGGTACGCGTCGACGAACGCCGGCGATGCGGACGAGACCGGTATGTCGCTCTGTGCCGGCACGACCTTCGCCGACACGAAGCTGGTCGGGGCCACCGCGGCCACGCCCGGCACGGCCTTGATCTGCTGCACGAGCTCCGGCTGCAGCGGGGCGTTGCCGCCACCGCCGACCGAGTTCGACACGAACAGCTGCGCCTTCAGATCGGTCGACAGCACGTCCGAGATGCTCTTCTTGAGTCCGGCCGCGAACACCGCGACGAAGCTCACGAGGAAGATGCCGATCATCAGGGCGGCGGCCGTGACGGCGGTGCGGGACGGATTGCGCTCGGCGTTCTCACGAGCGATGCGGCCGGGAATCCCACCCCACCGGACGCCCGGGTAGCCGATGAAGCGCGCGAGCGCCGGCACGACGTACGGCGCCGTCAGCGCGACGCCGAGCAGGAGCAGCAGCGCACCCGCCCCGAGCGAGATCAGGACCGCCGCCGTGCCGTTGGCGACGAACAGACCGATCGCGACGACGACGAGCCCGAGCACCGCGACGATCGGCGCGATGAACTTGCCCTTCCGGGCGAGCCACCCGGGCGGCAGCTGGGCACCCTCGCGGATGGCCGCCACCGGTGGGATCTTGGTGGCCCGGAGCGCGGGCACGAACGAGGCGAACATCGTCACGCCGATGCCGACCACGAGGGCCACGATGACGGTGCCGCCACCGAGGTGGAGGGCGCCGACGGGCAGCCCGAAGCCGATCGCGTCGAACAGCGCAGCGATCAGCTTCGCGACGCCGAGTCCCGCGAAGATCCCGACCACCGACGCGATCACGCCGACCAGCAGCGCCTCGGCCATCACGCTGAGCATCAGCTGGCGCCGAGAGGCACCGAGCGTGCGCAGCAGCCCGAGCTCCTTGATCCGCTGGCCGACGGTGATCCAGAAGGTGTTGAAGATGATGAACGCGCCGGCGAGGGTGGAGACGACGCCGATCGCGATCAGGATGTAACCGAGGATGTCGACGAAGCCGCCGATGTCGGTCGACTCCTGCTTGGCCTGTTCGACGCCGGTGCGGACGACGAGCTCGGGCACCGCCCGGGAGACGGCCTCGCGCAGCTGCTTCTCGCTGACGCCGTCGGCGGCCTGTACGTCGATCTCGTCGACCTGGCCGGGCCGCTCGAACCACTGCTGGCCGTCCTCGAGGGTGACGAACACCTGCGTCGCGCCGCCGACCGAGCCGGCGAACTTGAAGATGCCGACCACATCGACGGGGTGCACGCCGGTCGACGTCGCGATGGCGATCTTCTGGCCGACCTTGATGTCGCCCTTGTCCGCCGTGCGTTGCTCGAGCGACACCTGGTTCGGCGCGTTCGGCTGGTGGCCGGTGACGATGGTGGTCGGGTCGAACGGCGCCGGTGCGACGGAGTTGCCGAGCGCGGGCGCACCGCCGCTCGGCTTGAGCGCCTTCGGCTTCCCGTCCTCGAGGATGACCGGCACCGCGGTGATGGTGGAGACGGAGCCGACGGCCTGCTTCACGCCCGACACGGCCTGCACCCTGGCCACCAGGTTCTGGTCGAACGGCACGGTGGTCGCGCCGTTGTCGTCCTTGAAGGTGGCCTTCTTGGTGACGACGACGTCAGTGCCCTTGCGGGCCTGCAGGAAGATGTCGTCGAAGGCGCCGCGGATCTGATCGGTCAGCACCGAGGAGCCGACGATCATGGCGACGCCGAGGATGATCGCGAGCGCGGTCAGGACCGAGCGGAGCTTGCGGCCCAGGAAGCCGCGGATGATGACGCGCCGCACGCTACTCGAGGCCCTTCATCACGTCGAGGATCGCGTCCGACGTCATGCGCGGCTCGTCGCGGACGATCAGGCCGTCCTGGAGGAACACGATCCGGTCGGCGTAGCTCGCGGCCCGCGGATCGTGGGTGACGATCGCGACGGTCTGCCGGAACGTGTCGACGGAGTGGCGCAGGAGCGTCATCACCTCGGCGCTGGTCTTGGAGTCGAGGTTGCCGGTGGGCTCGTCGCCGAAGATGATCGCGGGGCGCGTCAGCAGCGCGCGGCCCACAGCGACGCGCTGCTGCTGGCCGCCGGACAGCTCGGCCGGGCGGTGGTGCAGCCGGTCGCCGAGCTTGATCGCGTCGATCAGCTCCGTCTTCCACGCCTGGTCGATGTCGGTGCCCGAGAGGCGCAGGGGCAGCTCCATGTTCTCCTCGGCGGTGAGCATCGGCAGCAGGTTGAAGAACTGGAAGATGAAGCCGACCTTGCCGCGCCGGATCAGCGTCAGCTCGGAGTCGGACGCCTTCGTGATGTCCTTGCCCTCGATCAGCACCTCGCCGCTGGTGGGCGTGTCGAGGCCCGCGAGGCAGTGCATCATCGTCGACTTGCCCGAGCCCGACGGACCCATGACGGCGGTGAACTGCCCGCGCGGAAACCGGATCGAGATACCCGCCAGCGCGTGCACCTCGGCGTCGCCCGAGCCGTACACCTTGGTCAGATCGCGTCCCTCGACGACGATCTCGGTGGACGGTGGGGCGGGAGTGGCAAGCGTATCGGGAGAGCTCATGAAGATCGCTCCGGCGTCGGGGGAAAGGGGAAGGAGTCGTGCCGCGACCAACACCGCGTGCTACGAGTTCGCCCGGAGCGTAACGCCGACCGCCTGGTACTCGGGAGGGATCCCCCTCCGTCCTTGGGAGGATCTTGCTTGGTTCTACCGGTAGACGTAGACCGCTTCGCCGACCGGCGACTGGCGGTAGAGCCAGTCCGCAGCCCAGATCGGGATCCGCGCGCAGCCGTGGCTGGCGGCGTACGCGGGCACCGGTGCGAAGCCGTGGATTGCGAACTCGTTGCCCTTGAACGTCATCGTCCGGTAGAGGATCGCGGAGCCCAGCCAGGTGGTCGTCGACGGCGCCTTCCAGCGGATGCTCCACTTGCCCTCGGGCGTGTTCCCGGTCGCGCCCGTCGACGTCGGGAGGATGTGGATGACGCGGCCCTTGCTGACGACGAGCAGGATCTGCCGCGTCTTGTCGATCTCGATGTGCAGCTTCGGCGTCTTGAACTTCGGGCGGATGGTGCGGGCCTTTGCGAACGTGCCCCAGTCGTCGCCGTCGAACACGTACGTGCGCGGCAGCCGGTAGGCCTTCTGGAACGCGACGATCGAGTCGGCGGCCTGGCTCGACAGCGTGGAGGAGATGCCCGGCGTGTGGAAGCCGAGCTTCTCGAGGCCGTGCAGCAGCACGCGGACGTCGGCGCCCCTCGAGCCCGCGGCGAGCCGGCGGCCGGTGGCCTTGAAGCTGCGCCTGGCGGTCACGGCGGCGTACGGTCCCAGCGCCGGCACCTCGACGACGACGCGCATCCGGCCGAGCGCCGGGGCGGGCACGACGACGCGGCCGCGGCCCTTCCTGACCTTCGCGCGGCGGGCACCGGCGCGCTGGTCGCCGATCTCGGTGCGTGCGAGCACCCGGCCACTCCAGGTGGAGGGCTGGACGCGCAGGTCGATCGTCGCGCCGCGGAACGCGACGGCGCTGCGGATCTTGATCGTCACGAGGGGGCTGACGACCAGCGCGACTGCGGGACTGGCCGACGGCGACGTCGCGAGGCGCGCGACCACGGTGCCGCCGCGCGTCGCCGGGAACTGCACGGCGAAGTGGCCGGCGGCGTCCGTGGTCGCCATCCCGACGTCCGTGCCCGCGACCGCGACCACGACCGCGAGGCCGGGCGTGGCAGGACTCACGTCGCCGGAGGCAGTCACGGCGGTGTGCCAGACGGCGGCCGGATGGTCGACCGCGAGCGTGAGGGTCTCGCCGGCTGCCCGGGAGGACACGGGCAGGACGAGGAGCGCGATGAGAGCGCAGATCAGCCGTCGCATGGGGAGCATCCGTTTCGATCGCGGCTGCAGGACTCCTGCTGGAGGCTCGACGTGGATCGCCACCGCAAGCCTCACACTTCGCCGCATGGAAGAAACGATAGGTCTGATCGGGCTCGGAATGTTGGGCGAGATCTTCGCCGGGCACCTGTCGGCGGGCGGCCGCCGCGTGCTTGCGCACGACGCCGACCCGGCACGCAGCCACCCGGCCGTGGAGCGCGTCGCCGGCGCGGCCGACGTGGCGGCCGAGGCCGACGTGATCGTGCTCTCGCTGCCGTCGCCCGCCGCCGTCGACGACGCGATGGCCGGCATCCTCGAGACGGCCCGCGTCGGCACCGTGGTGGTGGACACGAGCACCGTCGACCCCGAGACGAATCGTCGCTGGCACGCGGCGGCACGCGCCCAGGGTGTCGGCTACCTCGATGCGCCCCTGTCCGGCGGCGAGCCGATGGAAGGCGGCACGGACGGCGCCCGCGCGGCGTCGGTGACGTTCATGGTCGGCGGCGACGCGGTCGACCTGGCCCGCGCCGAGCCTGTCATGCGGCTGCTCGGCAGCCACGTGTTCCACCTCGGGGCGAGCGGCACCGGCTCCGAGGTGAAGCTGATCTCGAACATGTGCTCCGGCGCCTACGTGCTGGTCGTGGCCGAGGCGTTCGCCGCCGGAACCGCGCTCGGGATCGCGCCCGAGCGGCTGGTCGAGGTCTTCCGCCATACCGATGCGAAGTGCTTCTTCATGACCGACTACCTGCTGCCGCGACTGCTCGCCGAGCGGTTCGACGACGGGTTCGCCGTCCGGCTGCAGCTGAAGGACCACCGGCTGTTCGCGGACCTGGCGGACCGCCTCGGGATCGCGACGCCGGTGAACGACCTCGCGCGCGCGACCTACGAGGCGGCGATGGGAGAGGACGCCAACCGCGAGATCACGACCGTGGTCGACCGGGCGGTCACTGCTGCGAGGGCGGGTCGAGATCGGCCGCGGTGACCTCGGTCGAGACGGTGTCGGCCAGCGCCGTGACGCCGGCTGCGGAGATCTGCGTGATGAACCCCGAGCGGCTGACGCACAGGCGGGCGCCCTGCGTGGCCGCGACGCACGAGACCGGCACCTGGGCCTGGTTGTCGTTCCCGACGAACACGCCGGTCGTCTGGGCGACCAGGGGCGCGAACACGTTGGTGACGAAGTCGTTGCCGAGCACGCGTGAGATGCGCTCCGCCGCGCGGGCGCCCTCCTGGTCGGGATCGCCGTCGCGGCAGGCCGGGGTCTGGCCGGTGGGAGCCGTGCAGACGAACGTGACCGTGTTGGAGGCCAGGTCGAGGCCGATCCACGTCTGGCCGTCGTCCTGGAGCTGGTGGATGCGAGCGCGGGTGTCGTCGCTCGCGATCTCGACGCTGTACCCGACGCCGGGCGTCGTGTCCGCGCCGGCGACCGTCACGCGGTAGGTGGCGATGCCCGTCGGCCGCTGCCCCGCGAGGGCCAGCACCTCGCTCGGCGTGGTCGCCGGAAACGTCAGCTCGGTCCGCGCGGCCGTCGTCGCCGGCGCCTGGCCGGTGGCCGCTGCGGTGGTGGCCGGCGGCTCGGGTGCGGTCACCGTCGGCGCCGCGGCGCTGCCTCCCCCGCAACCGGCGGCGACGAGGGCGATCAGGACGGCCCACGTTCGCATCGTCCGAATCCTACTTTCAGTGCCACCGGCTACCGGTAGTGTTCGAACGGCGTGAGCGCGATCGTCTCCGACCTGATGGCCGACCTGGCCGCGCTCCGTCCCCGGCCAGACCTGGAGGCGACCATCTGGCGCCATCCCGCGCTGGTGCTGCGCTTCTACCAGCCGGCAGCCGCGTTCGCACTCCGCTCGACGGAAGGCAGGCGGCGCGTGCTCGACGTCGGCTGCGGCTACGGCACGGTTGCGCTCGAGCTGGCGCGGGCGGGCCACGAGGTGACCGCGCTGGACGCCTCGGACGAGATGTGCGCCGTCGCGCGCCGGACGCTGGCGGGTGTCGAGGCCGCGGTCGTGCACGCGTCGTTCGGCAGCGACGAGCTGCACGAGGGCTCGTTCGATGCGATCCGGTTCGGCCGGTCACTGCACCACATGGCGGACGTCGGCGCGGCCGCCGAGCGCGCCGCGCTGCTGCTGGCTCCGGGCGGGGTGGTGGTGGTCGACGAGTTCTGCGCCGAGCGCATCGATCGCGCGACTGCGAGCTGGCTGGCATCCATCTCCGCGTCGCTCACGAAGGCCGGCGTGATGCCGTCCGGCGCCGGGCTGACGGACGCCGACGAGATCGTCCGCACCTGGTCGGAGAAGCGCGAGCAGCACAAGCTGATGACCGGCGAACAGATGTGGCGGGCGCTGGAGGCGCGGTTCGTGCTGGCCGAGCCGCTGTGGTACCCGTACCTGTGGCAGGAGCCGTCGAAGCACGTCGAGGACGCGCAACGCGCGGCGCTGGTGGCGCACCAGGTGGAGGCCGCCGAGGCCGCCCTGATCGCGTCGGACACGATCCCGGGCGTCGCGTTCCGCACGTCGGGGACCGTCCGCTGACGCGCTAGTCGTCCTTGCGGCGGAAGATCGAGCCGATCACCGCGCCCATCGCGTTCGGGTTCTCGGCCTTCACCGTCTCGCCGGTCTGCAGCGTGGCCTCGAGCGCCTTCGCCATCTCGCCGATCATGCGCGTCGCGACGTTCTCCATGATGCCGCGGCCCATCTGCGCGACGCGACCCGAGACGAGGATGTCGCTCGACATCTTCACGCGACTGCCGGCGCCGTCGGGCTCGACGGCCATCGACATCAGCGCCTGCGCGGTGCCCTGACCCTTCTGGTCGGCACCCTTGGCCTTCAGGACGGCACGGCGCGCGACCGGATCGGACTCGGTGATCTCGGCCGTGCCCTTGTAGGTGAGCGACATCGGACCCATCTTCACGGTCGCCTTCGCGTCGTAGACGCCGTCGTCGCGCCGGCCGAGCACCTCCGCGCCGGGGATGGTGGGAGCGACGCGCTCGACGTCGACCAGCAACTGGTAGACGTCATCCGGTGCCGCAGCGACGGTGAACTCGTTCTCGATGACGATGCCCATCGAGCCACCTTAGCGCGGCAGCGTGAAGCGCGGGATGAGCTCGCTCGCCGTCATCCGCTCGCCCGCCTCTGCGATGCCGAGCGAGGCGGCCAGGTCGCCGACCACCTCCTCCGGCGAGGCGCCCGCATCGCGCTGCGATTGCAGCGTCTCAGAGCCGTGCCGCTTCGCGAGCCGCTCGCCGGTCGGGGCGCGCATCAGCGGCACGTGGGCGTAGACCGGCGTCGGCAGACCGAGCAGGCGCTGGAGCAGCATCTGGCGAGGCGTCGACGAGAGCAGGTCGTCGCCGCGCAACACGTGCGACACATCGATCGCGCCATCGTCCACGACGACGGCCAGCTGGTAGGCGTGCAGGCCATCGGCCCGCCGCACGATGCAGTCGCCGCCGGCTGCGACGTCCTGCTCGACCCGACCGTGGACGAGGTCGTCGAACGCCACCACCTCGGGCTCCACACGCAGACGCAGCGCCGCCCGGCGACCGGCCGCGCGTCGCACGTCGCGCTCGGCCGTCGTCAGGTCACGGCACGTGCCCGGGTAGATCGGCTCGGGCCCGTGCGGCGCCGACGCGGCGCGCACCTCGGCCCGGGTGCAGAAGCACTCGTAGATCGCGCCGGCCGCGTCCAGGCGAGCCAGTGCCTCGTCGTACACGGCGCCGCGCTCCGACTGGCGCTGCTGCTCCCGGTCCCAGTCGAGGCCCAGCCAGGCGAGGTCGTCGCGCAGCGGAGCCTCCCACTCCGGCCGGCAGCGGTCGCGATCGAGGTCCTCGATCCGCAGCGCGACCTGTCCGCCGGCGGCGCGTACCTGCAGCCACGCGAGCAGCGCCGTGCGGGCGTTGCCGAGGTGCATGTGGCCCGAGGGCGAGGGTGCGTACCGGCCGAGCATTACCATCCGTATCGTGTCGAACAGCCGACCTGTCTACTCCACCGAGGGCGGCGACCTGCGCCGCACCGGCGAGCGGCGCCTGCCGCCGGCCGCGCCCGCGGGCGACGGCATCGTGCGCATCTTCCGTGAAAAGGGTGGTCGCGGCGGCAAGGTCGTGACGGTCGTGCGCGGCCTCGAGCCCGGCGTGCTGAAGGCCACCGCGAGCGATCTGAAGCGCCTGTGCGGCTCGGGCGGAGCCGTCAAGGGCGATGCCGTCGAGATCCAGGGCGACCACCGAGAGAAGGTCGCCGAGCGCCTCCGCGCGCAGGGCCACACGGTCAAGCTGGCCGGCGGCTGAGGCGGCGCGAGCAGCACCGAACCGGCACGGCCCGCAACGTTTCGCGCACATCGTGGAACCCGTCGCACCCGTGTCCGATTGGCCGCCGGGCAGGCGATCGGACACGGCGCCGGAGGCGCGTGATTCCGCCCATATCGCGAAGGCGCCCGGTCGTGGTCTACTGGTGTGATCAATGTCGGCGCTCCGTCCCGGGCGCCGTCGCAGCGAGGAGATTTCGTGCCGCGTTCTGCTCTCCGTCTCGCCGTCGGCATCGGCGCCGCCACGGCTGCGCTGGCGGGCGTCGGCACGGCCGCCGCCGCCGTGACGACGTTCCCGGGCTCGTATCGCGAGGGTCCCACCCTGTCCGTCGGGTCGGCCTCCGGCCGCGTCTGGTTCGCGGCATACGCGCTGCCGACGACCGGCGGAGACCCGAGCTCGCTGACCGCCCCGTCCCGCATCTCGGGTGCGAAGGTCGTGAAGGGAAACCTCAAGTCGGTCGTGACCACGTCGCTCGGCATGGTCGGCCGGTACTCGAACTACCGGCAGGCGATCACGGGCAACCAGCTCGTGATCCAGCGCGGTGACTTCACGGCGTTCCACGGCGCGCTGGGCGCCAACGGCCGTGTCGGCAAGCTCGCGCCGATCGTCAATCCGCCCCATCCGATCATGGACGCGGCGCTGGTCGGCAAGAAGCTCGTCGTGATCGGCGGACAGAACATCGTCGTCTGCTGCGATCCGGCCGGCGCCCCGGTCGGCCTCGGCGCGGTGCAGGGTGGTTTCGCCAACGACGTCAACCTGAAGCGCGACAAGGGCGGACGGCTGTGGGCCGCGTGGGATGGCTACGCCGGCTTCGGCGCAGCCGGGACGACCGCGCGCATGCAGCAGCTCAACCCGACCACGCTGCAGCCGATCGGCGCGATCCAGGTGGCTCCCGTCACCTACGCCGCCGGCGACGCACCGAACGTCGACCTGATCTGCGCCGCGACCTGCCGGATGGTCTTCACGAAGGGGAACTCGGTCCTCTCGTGGAAGCCCGGCGAGGCGAAGGCGACGACCATCGTGCGCACCACGTCGCTGTATGTCGGCGCCGCGATGACGTCGTCCGGCAAGGTCGTGACGGCCTACCTGTCCGGCAACAAGCTGCAGGTGCGCCGCGGCACCGCCACCGGCGCGGGCGGCAAGGTCAAGAAGGTCACGCTCAAGACCGGCAACTACGGCAACGGTGCGACCGCGCTGGTCGGCAGCCGCCTCGCCGTCGGCATGGCCTACAGCAAGACGGGCGATGTCTGGCGCGCCGTCGGCACGATGATCACGCTGCCGTAAGCCCGAGCCCTCAGCCGATCCGGTCGAGCAGCGCTGCGAGCGCGACCGGATCGGCTCCAGGGTCGCCGGAGGAACCCAGCACCCGGCCGTACTCCTCGAGCGCCGGGCCGTGGTAGTCGGAGCCGCCGGTGGCGAGCAGGCCGAGGCGCGCCGCGAGCGCGGCGTACCCCTGCGCCTCCTCGGCCGGCGTGTCGCCGCGATAGACCTCGATCGCATCGAGGCCGGCCGGCACCAGCGAGGAGACCAGCGCCTCCAGCTCGCCGGCGTCGAGCCGCAGCGTGCCCGGATGGGCGAGCGATGCGGCGCCGCCGGCCGCCTTGACGAGCTGCACGGCCTCGACGGGGGCGATCGCCCCGGCCGCCACGTAGGCGGGCGCCTCGGAACCGAGGAAGCGGTCGAATGCCTCCGTCGTGTCGGCGCAGTAGCCGGCCGCGACCATGGCGCGGGCGATGTGCGGGCGGCCGACGCGGCCGGTGGCCCGGGCGCGGACGTCGGCCTCGTCGACGGGGACTCCGAGCTCTGCCAGGCGCTCGTAGATCTGCGCGTTCCGTGTCTCGCGGGACGCGGCGATCTCGTCCATGCGGGCCATCAACGCCGGTGGCGCCGGTTCGGCGAAGTAGCCGAGCAGGTGGAAGGTGCCGCGGTCGACCCGCACCGACAGCTCGATGCCGGGCACGACGCTGACGCCGAGCGTCTCGCCGGCCGCGATCGCCGCCGGGCACCCGGCCACCGTGTCGTGGTCGGTGAGGGCAAGGGTCGTGACCCCGACCGACGCCGCGCGGGCCACGAGGTCGCCGGGATCGAGCACACCGTCGGACGCCGTCGAGTGCGCGTGGAGCTCGATCACGAGCGGACACCGTACCGCGCGGGTCGGCGTACGATACCGGCCGTGGCCGAGCGTCAGACAGGAACGATCCTCCGCCTCCCGCCCGAGGCGCAGCCGGCCTTCGACGTGTACGTGAACGGCGTGGCGCTCGCCGAGGGCACCGACTACCGCTTCCGCGACGGGGCGATCCACTTCGTGAAGCCGCTCGAGGCGGGACGCCGGGAGGGGCTGTGGCAGAAGCTCGTGATGTCGACCGCAGGCATCGGCTACTACAACCGCGGCGACTCGATCGACGTGCACTTCCACCGCGCCGACGGCAGCGCCGGCGTGCTCTCCGGCAAGCGCGTCGAGCCGGCCGCATGAGGTTCGAGCCGCTGGTCGACCTGCCGGCTGTGCGCGAGCCGGACGCGCTGGCATTCGCGTTCCGCGGCGACCAGCTGCTGGTGCGTGACGGCCGGCCGCTGACCGCGGCCGAGCTGGACGGCATCGAGCCGCTGCCGCTGGGCCGGCTCGACGGCCGGCTGTGCCTGGCGTACGAGCTGCCCGAGGGCTACGACCCCGGTCCCGGCCTCGACCTCGAGCACCTGCGCCCGCTGTGGGGTCGCCTCGACGACCCGCTCTGGACGCTCGCCGGGCGCGCGCTGCAGACCGTCGCCTGGTACCGCGACAACGCGTTCTGCGGACGGTGCGGCACGCCCACCGAGCGCCTCGCGGGCGAGCGCGCCCGCGGCTGTCCGAACTGCGGGCTCGCCGCCTACCCGCGCCTCGCCCCAGCGGTGATCGTGCTGATCGAGCGCGATGGCGCCGCGCTGCTCTGCCACGGCGTGCGCTTCCCCGGCAAGATGTACTCGTGCCTCGCGGGCTTCGTCGAGCCGGGCGAGTCGCTCGAGGAGTGCGTGCACCGCGAGATCGGCGAGGAGGCCGGCATCGAGGTGACCGACCTCGAGTACGCCGGCTCGCAGCCGTGGCCGTTCCCACACTCGCTGATGGTCGGCTTCTTCGCGCGCTACGCCGGCGGCGAGCTGCAGCTCGACCCGTCGGAGATCGTCGACGGCGGCTGGTTCACACCGGACGACCTGCCCGCGCTGCCGCCGTACCCGTCGATCGCGCGGCGCCTGATCGACGAGTGGCTGGCGCGTCAGTCGGCCGTCAGACCCAGGTGAGCTCGACGGCGGCCAGCACCTCGTGGCCCTCGTCGTTCTCCACCGGCGCGATCACCCGCAGGGCCGTCGCGCCGCGGTGCACCACGATGTCCTTCTCCGCCGCCGCCGGCGGGATCACCGCGACGGTCGGCATCTGCCCGGCCACGCGGCCCAGGCCGAGCGCGTCGGAGCGCGCGCCCTCGATCACGTAGAAGCACGCCAGCGCGAGCGCGATCAGGTACGGGTTGTCGCGGCCGTCGCCGTAGGCCAGCCGGCCCCGCGCACGCTGCGTGACGTCGACCAGGAACGGCAGCAGCGACGGATCGATGCGGCCGGAGCGATGCTTCGGCATCGTCTCCGAGTCGGTCGCGCGCTCGAACAGCACGGCCACCGGGGCGGCCGCCAGCACGTAGTGGCCGCGGGTCTCGTGCGGCTCGATCGCGAATGCCAGCCGCGCGGCGAGCCGGGCGGTCTCCTCTGCGAGCTGGTCGGCGAGCTGCTCCTCGGACTCGGACACGCCCCAAGTATCGGCGGCGGAGGGACGCCGAGCGCCGCACGGCTGCTGACCCATCGCGTTTCGCGCGCCGGGTACAGTGACGTCGATGGCATCGAACGAGCCCCGGCTCCGCGTCCGCCGCCCGGTGACGGAGCGTGAGCCGAATCCGCCGTGGCGGGTGGAGGGCGAGCGCGCCCCGCAGCAGCCGGAGCAGAAGAACGGCCAGAAGCCGAGGCGCCGGCAGTTCCTCACGTGGCGCACAGGCGCGATCTTCGCGGCGCTGCTGGTCGTGAACTACTGGGTCGGCTCGACGCTGCCCAACCGCACGCCTCGGCTGCAGGCCTCCTACACGCTGTTCGTCAGCCAGGTGCAGGGCGGCAACGTGGCCGAGATCACGGCGCGCGGCGACACCGTCCAGGGCGACTTCCGGAAGCCCGTGCCCGACCCGAAGTCGAGCGCCGGCCAGAACCCGAAGACGTTCGAGCGCTTCGAGACGGTGATTCCCACGTTCGCGAACACCGACAGCCTGGCCGCGATCCTGACCGAGAAGAAGGTCGTGCTGAACGCGAAGCCGCTGGACGAGAAGCGGAACACGATCTGGACGCTGCTGATCTCGTTCGGGCCGACGGTCCTGCTGATCTCGATCTTCGTGTTCCTGGCGCGGCGCGCCACCGGCGGCGCCGGCGGTATCGGCGGCCTCGGCCGCTCGAAGGCCGTGCGGTACGAGGCGACCACGCAGCGGACGACGTTCGATGACGTCGCGGGCATCGACGAGGCCGAGGCGGAGCTGGTCGAGATCGTCGACTTCCTCAAGAACCCGTCGCGCTACACGCGGCTCGGCGGTGCGATCCCCAAGGGCGTGCTGCTGGCCGGACAGCCCGGAACCGGCAAGACGCTGCTCGCACGCGCCGTCGCCGGCGAGGCGAACGTGCCGTTCTACTCGCTGTCCGCGTCCGAGTTCGTCGAGATGATCGTCGGGGTCGGCGCAAGCCGCGTCCGCGACCTGTTCAACCAGGCGAAGACGACGGCGCCGTCGATCATCTTCATCGACGAGCTGGACGCGATCGGACGCCAGCGTGGCGGCGGCGCCTCGCTCGGCGGGCACGACGAGCGCGAGCAGACGCTCAACCAGATCCTGACCGAGATGGACGGCTTCACCGGCTCGGAGGGCGTGATCGTGCTGGCGGCGACCAACCGGCCCGAGATCCTCGACTCCGCGCTCCTGCGGCCCGGCCGCTTCGACCGGCGCGTGTTCGTGAACCCGCCCGACGCCGCCGGCCGCGAGCAGATCCTGACGGTGCACACGCGCCGCGTGCCGATCGCCGACGACGTCGACCTGAAGTCGCTCGCCTCGAGCACGTCGGGCATGGTCGGCGCCGACCTCAAGAACCTCGTCAACGAGGCCGCACTGACGGCCGCCCGGCGCAACCACGAGAAGGTCGGGTTGAGCGATTTCACCGACTCGCTGGAGCGCATCATCCTCGGCGCCGAGCGCAACATCCTGATCTCGCCGCACGAGCGCGAGCGAACCGCCTACCACGAGGCGGGCCACGCGCTGATCGGCATGCTGCGGCCGGGTGCCGACCCGGTGCGCAAGGTCTCGATCGTCCCGCGCGGCCGTGCTCTCGGCGTGACGTTCCAGTCGCCCGACGCCGACCGCTACGGCTACGACGTCGCCTACCTGCGCGGCCGGATCGTCGGCGCGCTGGCAGGTCGCGCCGCCGAGCAGGTCGTGTACGGCGACTTCACCACCGGTGCGGAGTCCGACCTCGAGCAGGTCACCCGGATCGCGCGGATGATGGTCGGCCGCTGGGGCATGTCGGAGAAGGTCGGCATGGTCTCCGTGCTGCCCGGTCCGCAGGACGAGCCGATGCTGTTCCCCGGCCAGGGCCCGGGCGGGCCATCGGAGGAGACGCGCCAGCTGATCGACTCCGAGGTGCGTCGGATCGTCGTGGAGTGCTACGCCGAGGCGACCGGGACGATCACGACCGAGCGTGCGAAGCTCGAGTCGCTCACGAAGGCCCTGCTCGAGCGCGAGACGCTCGACGAGGCCGACGCCTACGCCGCCGCCGGCGTGCCGCGCGGGCTGAACGTGCCCGTCATCGACCCGATCATCTAGAGGACGCGCGCCGGCACCTCGCCGAGGTGGTAGCAGGCGGTGCGCCAGTCGGGGTCGTCGATCAGCACGATGTCGGCGGCGAACCCGGGCGCGATCTGGCCGACGACCTCGCCCAGCCCGAGCACCCGGGCGGGCGCGATCGTGGCTGCGTGGAGGGCCTCGGCGCACGACAGATGGAGCTGCGTGCAGGCCAGGTTCATGGCCGCCAGCATCGACTCGGACGGCGCCGAACCGGGGTTGAAGTCCGTCGCGAGCACGACCCGCGCGCCGGCATCGGCGAGCGCCCGCGCGGGCGGCATCGGCAGGTCGAGGTAGAGCGCGCACAGCGGCAGGCACACGGCCGCCACGCCCGACTCTGCGAGCAGCCGCACGCCGCCGGGGCCGGTCTGCTCGAGATGGTCGACCGACGCCGCGCCCAGCTCGGCGGCGAGCGGGATCGCGCCGCACTCCGAGAACTGGTCGCCGTGGATGCGCAGCGCCATGCCGCGGTCGCGGGCGGCCAGCAGATACGGGCGGCACTCGTCGGCCGAGAACGCGCCGCGCTCCAGGAAGCAGTCGGCGGCGCTGGCCAGGCCGGCGCAGGCGGGCAGGATCTCGTCGATCGCGAGGCGAACGAACGCGGCCGCGGAGGAGGCCTCGGGCGGCAGCGCGTGCAGCGCCAGGCAGGTGCCGGACACACGCACGCCGGCCGCCGCGCCGGCCGCGTGCGCGGCGCGCAGCATGGTCGCTTCGCTGATCGGGTCGAGCCCGTAGCCGGACTTGACCTCGGCGGTGGTCGTCCCGAGCGCCCGCATCCGGGTCAGCCGCCGCGTCGCCACAGCGGTCAGGTCGTCCTCCGACGCGGCCCGGACAGCGGCGACGGTCGCCTTGATGCCACCACCGGCAGCAGCGATCTGCTCGTACGGCTGCCCCTGCGCGCGACGGTCGAACTCGTCCACCCGCGAGCCCGCCCAGACGGCGTGCGTGTGGCAGTCGACGAGGCCCGGAATCGCGCTCATCCCACGGGCGTCGATGACGGTGGCATCGTCGGCCGGGCCAGCTGTCCGCAGCACGGCTTCGCGCGGTCCGACGGCCAGGATCCGGCCGTTCCGCACCGCGATCGCGGCGTCCCGGTGGACGACCGTGGGCGTCGCGACGGTCGCGAGGTTGTCGATCACGAGGTCGGCCTGCATCGGGCGAGTATGCCGCGCCGGAGCGCGTACCGCCTCCGGGCCGTGCTCTACCCTGCCTGGCGTGAAAGTCGCCGAGCTGATCGCCGCCTCCCGGCCCTGCTTCTCGTTCGAGTTCTTCCCGCCCCGGGACGACGCCGGTGTCGAGCAGCTGCTCGACACGATGCGCCTGCTGCGCACGCTCGACCCGGCGTTCGTGTCCGTCACGTTCGGCGCGGGCGGATCGACGCGGGCGCGCACCGCCGATCTCGTCGTGCGGCTCCGGCAGGAGGTCGGCATCGAGGCGATGGCGCACTTCTCGTGCGTCGGGTCGACCCGCGACGAGCTCCGTGAGGCGCTGCAGCGCATGCGCGAGTCGGGCATCTCGTCCGTGCTCGCGCTGCGGGGCGACGCGCCCCGCGACCAGGCCGGCTGGACGCCGGCGCCGGGCGGCCTCTCGCACGCCACCGACCTGGTGACGCTGCTGAAGGAGGAGTTCGACTTCTCAGTCGGCGCAGCGTGCCACCCGGAGAAGCACCCCGAGGCGCCCGACCCGGCGACCGACCTGGCCTACCTCCGGCGCAAGGTCGATGCCGGCGCCGAGTTCCTGATCACGCAGCTGTTCTTCGACAACACGAGCTACTTCACGTTCGTCCAGCGGGCGCGCGAGGCCGGGATCATGGTGCCGATCGTGCCGGGAATCATGCCGATTACGAACGTCGAGCAGATCGAGCGCTTCACGAAGCTGTGCGGTGCCGCGATCCCCCCTGCCCTGCAGGAGGCGCTCGAGATGCGGCGCGGCAACGAGCGCGCGGTGCAGGACTTCGGCGTCGCGTACGCGACGCTGCAGTGCGCCGAGCTGTTGCGCAAGGGTGCTCCGGGCATCCACTTCTACACGCTCAACCGCTCGCCGGCGACGGCCTCGATCCTGCGGGCGCTGCGCCTGCACGAGCCGTGGCGCCTGACGTGAACCGGCTCGCGCACGAGTCGTCGCCCTACCTGCTGCAGCACGCGTCGAACCCGGTCGACTGGTACCCGTGGGGCGAGGAGGCGTTCGCCGCCGCGCGTGGCCGCGACGTGCCCGTCATGCTCTCGATCGGGTACAGCGCCTGCCACTGGTGCCACGTGATGGCGCACGAGTCGTTCGAGGACGACGCCGCCGCCGAGGTGATGAACCGCCTGTTCGTGAACGTGAAGGTCGACCGCGAGGAACGCCCCGACGTCGACGCCATCTACATGGACGCCGTCGTCTCGCTGACCGGCAGCGGCGGCTGGCCGATGACGGTCTTCCTGACGCCCGACGGCCGGCCGTTCTGGGGCGGTACGTACTTTCCGCCCGAGCCGCGGCACGGGCTGCCGTCGTTCGTGCAGGTGCTGCAGGGCGTCACCGAGGCGTACCGGGCGCGGCGCGGCGACGTCGATCAGCAGGCCACGGAGCTGACGGAGCGGATCGGCAACCTGGTCTCGCCAGCCGCGACCCGTACGCCGGACGCGGCGGTGACCGACGGCGCCGTCGCCGCGCTCGCGCGCCAGTTCGACGGCGTCCACGGCGGCTTCGGCGGCGCGCCGAAGTTTCCGCCGTCGGCGCTGCTGCCGTTCCTGCTCGCGCACGGCGACCCGGCCCGCGCGATGGCGGTCGCGACGCTCGACGCGATGGCCGACGGCGGCATCCACGACCAGCTCGGCGGCGGGTTCCACCGGTACGCGGTCGACGGCCGCTGGCTCGTGCCGCACTTCGAGAAGATGCTCTACGACAACGCGCTGCTGGCACGTGCGTATGCGATCGCGGCCGTCGCGACGGGCCGGCCCCGGTACGCGTCGGTGGCCCGCGACGTGCTCGACTACCTCGACCGCGAGATGCGGCTCGAGGGCGGCGGCGTGGCGAGCGCCCAGGACGCCGACACCAACGGACACGAGGGGCTGACGTTCGTCTGGATGCCGGCCGACGTGCACGCCGTGCTGGGCGACGACGCCGTCGCGGCGGCGATCTGCGACTGGTACGGGATCACGGGTGCGGGCAACTTCGAGGGCACCAACGTGCTATCGGTTGTCGGCTCCGGGCAACCGCCGGCCGGGCTCGACGAAGCGCGCGCGGCGATGCTCCGCTCACGCGAGACGCGCCCGCAGCCGGGCCGCGACGACAAGGCGCTGGCGGCGTGGAACGGCATGGCGCTGGCGGCCTACGCCGACGCCGGCCGCCTACTCGCCGAGCCGGCGTATGTCGAGCGCGCGCGAGAGGTCGCGGCCTTCCTGCTCGGCCCGCTGTCGGCCGACGGCCGGCTGCTGCGTACCTGGCGCGACGGGCAGGCCAAGATCACCGGCTTCTCCGAGGACTACGGCGCGGTCGCCGATGGCCTGATCGCGCTGCACCGGGCGACCGGCGAGCTGGTCTGGCTGGACGAGGCACGGCGTCTGGTGCTGGTTGCGGTCGACCTGTTCGGCGACGTCGGCGGGCCGTTCTCGCAGACGCCGCGCGACGGCGAGGCGCTCGTCGCCCGCCGCCCCGACCTGGACGACAACCCGGCGCCGAGCGGTAACTCGCTGCTGGCCGGTGCGCTGCTGACGCTCGCCCGCATCTACGGCGAGGCCGGGTGGGAGGACCGCGCCGTGGCCGCGCTCGCCGGCGTGACCGCGATCGTCGACCGCGCTCCGCAGGCCTTCGGCCACGCGCTGGGCGTGATCTCCCAGGCCGCAGCGACACCGCGCGAGATCGCAATCGTCGGCGATCCCGCCGACCCGCGCACCGCCGCCCTGCGGGCCGTCGTCGACAGCCGGTACGCGCCGCACGAGGTCGTCGTCGCAGCCGACCCGGCCGACGCGCTGTTCGCCACGGTGCCGCTGCTTCAGGGCCGCACCACGGTCGACGGCATGCCGGCCGCGTACGTGTGCGAGCGGTTCGCCTGCCGCCGTCCCGTCACGGAGCCGGACGAGCTCGCGCAGGTCCTGGCGGAGTCCTGACGGTCCGCGCGCACGGCGTGACGCGTGCCGGTGGCACGCTCGCTGCATGGCCTACCGCATCGCTCGCGACTCGCTCGTCGACTTCGTCGACCGCCAGATCCGCCTGATCGAATCGACCCCGCTGCCGCCCGACCTGCGGGCGATCATCCCGTCCGGCAACCTGGGCGACGAGGACCTGTCCGGCGTCTGGCTGGGCGCGGGCCTGGCCACGCAGCTCGGGCTGGCGATCGTCGACCGGCCCGAGGTGTTCGTCGAGCGAGCCTAGGGAGCGCCGCGGAGCCGCTCGATGGCGGCGCTCCAGCGCTCGGTCAGCCGCCGGGCCTTCCAGCGATCCTCGAGCTCCGCCAGGTCATCTTCCTGCAGCGCCTCGCCGAACACGCACTCGAACCGCGGCAGCCGGGGTGGGAACAGTCGCGCACGATCGGTGCCGATCACGGCGACGGGAATCATCGGCACGTCGGCGGCGACCTTCATGCGGGCGGCGCCCGACATCGGCTTGGCCTTGCCGTCGCGGTTCCGGGTGCCCTCGGGGAAGATGCAGACCAGCTCGCCGTTGCGGGCCAGCTCGATGGCCAGCTCGACCGCCTTGATGTCCGACTTGCCGCGCTCCACCTTGAACGCGCCCGACGACCGCAGCAGCCAGGCCAGCGGACGGAACCGGTAGAGCTCGGCCTTGGCCATGAACCGCAGGTGCCGGTCGAGCGCCACGCCGACCACGACGGAGTCGAAGTTCGAGCGGTGCGTCGGCGCCACGATCGCACCGCCCTGCGCCGGCACGTGCTCGAGGCCGCGCACCCTGAGGCGGAACACGCCGCGGACCGGCACCCAGCAGACGTACTTGATGGCTGCGTAGCACCAGCCCTTGAAGTCGCCGCGACGATCGATCGCGTCGCGCGCGGTGACGTCAGGCGTAGACGCCATCGGTGACGGTGGCCGGATCGGGCCACGGCGAGGCGTCTGCGCGCTGCGTCGCGTCGTCGACGTCGGCCTTCACGGCGGCCGTCAGCGCGGTTGCCTCGTCGTCGGTCCAACCGGCCTGTGCGCGCAGCCAGGCATCGAACCGCGCGATCGGATCGCGCGCCTCCCACGCGGCGTGCAGCTCGGACGGCACGTAGCTCGCGTCGTCGTGGATGGCGTGGCCGTCCATCCGCAGCGTCACCAGCTCGAGCATGGTCGGCCCGCCGCCGGTGCGCGCGTGCTCGATCGCGGCGCGCGCCTCACGGTACACGGCGAGGATGTCGGTGCCGTCGACCACGACGCCCTCGAAGCCGTAGCTCGCGGCGCGGTCGGCCAGGTGCTCGCACGCGTAGTTGAGGTTCGTCGGCGTCGAGTACGCATACTGGTTGTTGTCGCAGATGAACACCATCGGCAGACGCCTGACGGCGGCGAAGTTCATGCACTCGTGCACGTCGCCGCGGGCCGACGAGCCATCGCCGAACCACCCGAGAGCAACGTTCGGCGCGCCCGTGATGCGGAACGCGAGCGCCACGCCGAGGGCCGTCGGCAGGATCCCGGGTAGGTGCGAGACGCCGGCGATCAGACCCTTCGACAGATCCTGCGACCGCAGGTTCGAGTCGCGCCCGCGGGTCGCTCCTCCGTCGCGGCCCATGTACTGGCACAGCAGCCGCCACGGCTCGGCGCCGCGGGCCACGTGCACGCCCATGTTCCGGTGCAGCGGCGCGCCGACGTCGCCGTCACCCATCGCGCTCGCAACGCCGACCGAGGCGGCCTCGTTGCCACGGCCGGTATAGAAGGAGCCGGGCAGCTTGCCCTGCTTGAACAGCGTCGTACCGCGATCCTCGAGACCACGGGTCAGCAGCATGTCGCGGTACATCTTGACGAGCGCCGCGCGGTCGAGGCCGATCGCGTCGCTCTCCTCCACGGACTGCACGGGCACCGATTCGCGGACGGACATCGCCCGCATTGTACGAGCGGCTACCGGTCGGTGAGCGTCACCAGCACGGCCGCGGCCGTGTGGAGCCGGTTCTCCGCCTGGTCGAAGACGACTGACTGCGGACCTTCGAGGACCGCATCGGTGACCTCCTCGCCGCGATGTGCGGGCAGGCAGTGCATGAAGATCGCGTCGGGCCGGGCGCGCGCCATCAGCGTCTCGTCCACCTGGTAGCGGCCGAGCACGGCGAGCTTCGCCTCGCGCACGTCCTCCTCGCCCATCGAGACGAACACATCCGTGTAGACCGCATGGGCGCCGGCGACGGCCTCGGCCGGATCGTCCAGCACGCGCACCGAGGCACCCGTCTCGGCCGACACGGCCGCGGCCCAGGCGAGCACGCCGGCGTCCGGCCGGTAGCCCTCGGGGCACGCCAGGCGCACGTGGGCGCCCGACAGCACGCACGCCTCGATCAGCGAGTGCGCGACGTTGTTGCCGTCACCGACATACGCGATCTCGAGGCCGGCCAGCGAGCCGAAGTGCTCGTGCAGCGTGAGCAGGTCTGCGAGCGCCTGGCACGGGTGGTGCGTGTCGGTGAGCGCGTTCACGACCGGCACGGACGACCACCACGCGAACTCCTCCACGTCGGTGTGCGCGTGGGTGCGGATCACGATCGCGGCGCAGTAGCGGGAGACGACGCGGGCGGTGTCGGCGATCGGCTCGCCGCGGCCGAGCTGCAGCTGATCGGGGCCGGCGAAGATCGGGTGGCCGCCGAGGCGCACGACCGCAGCCTCGAACGAGACGCGCGTGCGGGTGGACGGCTTCGTGAAGTGCAGCAACACCGAACGGCCACGGAGCGCTCCCGCATGAACGGCGGGATCGGCCTTCAGCTCGGCGGCGAGCGCGATCAGCGACTCGAGACCGGCCGGGTCGAGCCCGCTGAGCGACAGCAGGTGGTCCGGGGCGTTGGCAATCATCTGCATGAGTATACCGATACGTGCATAGTCATGCGACTCCTCTAATGGAAGCGGCGGAGACGCAACGAGTTGCCGACCACGAACAGGCTGGAACCCGCCATGGCGGCGCCCGCGAACATCGGCTCGAGCAGGCCGCCGGCTGCCAGCGGAATCGCTGCGATGTTGTACGCGAAGGCCCAGAACAGGTTGCCGCGAATCGTCGCGAGCACCGCGCGGGCCAGCCGGATCGCGCGCGCAACCGCGCGCAGGTCGCCGCCCGTGAGCGTGATGTCGGCGGCCTCGATCGCGATGTCGGTGCCGCCGCCCATTGCGATGCCGAGCTCGGCGCGGGCCAGCGCAGGTGCGTCGTTGACGCCATCTCCCACCATCGCCACGACGCGGCCCTCGCCCTGGAGCCGCCTGACGATCCGCTCCTTGTCGGCCGGCAGCACCTCGGAGATGACCTCCCGGATGCCAACCTCGTCGGCCACGGCACTCGCGGTGCGGCGGTTGTCACCGGTCAGCAGCATCACGCGGAGCCCGAGGCGGCGGAGCTCGGCAACGGCTGGCCTGCTGGTCGGCCGGACGGTGTCCGTGACGACCACGACGGCCCGCGCCTCGCCGTCGACGGCGATGACGACCGACGTGCGGCCCACGGTCTCGGCACGGGCGCGGGCCTCGGTCAGCAAGACGGGCAGCGGGATGCCGGCCCGCTCGAGCAACACCGGGCGGCCCACGATCACGTGCCTGCCCTCGACCACGCCTTCTGCTCCCAGGCCGGGCCGGGACACGAACTCCGACACCGCCGGCGGCGAGGCGACGGCCGCCGCCAGCGCGCGGGCGATCGGATGCTCGGAAGCATGCTCGACGGCCGCCGCGAGCCGGACGGCGTCACGGTCGCCGATCACGTCGGAAACCGCGAGCGTGCCGGCCGTGACGGTGCCGGTCTTGTCGAGCACGACGGTATTGATGCGCCGCGCCAGCTCGAGCACCTCGGGTCCGCGGATCAGGATGCCGAGCTGCGCGCCGCGGCCGGTGCCGACCAGCAGCGCCATCGGCGTCGCGAGCCCGAGCGCACACGGGCAGGCGATGATCAGCACCGCGACCGCGCTCTCGAAGGCGACCTCGACGGCGGCGCCAAGCAGCAGCCAGCCGACCAGGGTCGCGAGCGCAAGCACGATCACCACCGGCACGAACACGGCCGCGATCCGGTCGGCCAGGCGCTGGACGGCGGCCTTGCCCGACTGCGCCTCCGCCACGAGGCGTGCGATGCGCGCGATCGCCGTGTCGGAGCCGACGCGCGTGGCCTCCACGACCAGGCGTCCGCCGACGTTCAGAGTCGCACCGATCACGACGCGGCCCGGCGCGACCTCGACCGGCAGGCTCTCACCCGTCAGGAGCGACCGGTTGACGGCCGAGAAGCCCTCGCGGACGACGCCGTCGGTGGCGATCAGCTCGCCGGGCCGCACCACGAACCGGTCGCCCGGCCGCAGGGCCGCCAGCGGGACGCGCCGCTCGCCGGCGTCGTTCAGCACCACGACGTCCCGGACGCCGCCCGTCGCCAGTGCCCGCAGCGCACCGCCCGCGCGCCGCTTGGCGCGCGCCTCCAGATACCGGCCGAGCAGAATGAAGAGCGTCACGCCGGCCGCCACCTCGAGGTAGAGATGGTCGGTCACGGAGGGCGCCACGAGCGCGACGACCGACCACCCGAGCGAGGCCGTGACGCCCATGGTGATCAGCGTGTCCATGGTCGTCGCGCCGTGCCCGAGGTTGCGCAGCGTGGCCCGGTGGATCGGCCAGCCGCCCCACAGCACCGCGGGCAGCGTCAGGCCGAGCGCGACCCAGTCGCCGGTGGCCGAGTGCAGGCCGGACACCATCGCGTACACGATCACCGGCACGGCCAGCGTGGCCGTGACCGTGAGCCGGAGGCCGAGCCGGTCGGCCGCCGCTGCGGTGTGATCGCCCGGCAGATGCGCGGCGTAGCCGGCCTTCTCGACGGCAGCGAGGAGCTCGCCGGGCGAGACGCGCGCCGGGTCGTAGTCCACCGCCGCGCGCTCGAGCGCGAAGTTGACGGACGCCTCGACGCCCTCGATGCCGTTCAGGCCGCGCTCGACCCGCGACGCGCAGGCCGCGCACGTCATGCCGTCGACCGGCAGGTCGACGTGCGCACGGAGCGTCCGGCTCATGCCGACAATCCTACCATACCCCCCTGGGGTATTTGTGGTACCGTGCGGCTGTGAGCATTGATCCTTCCCGCGGCTACGGCGCCTCCCGCGACGACCTCAAGGCCCGGCTCAAGAAGATCGAGGGCCAGGTGCGCGGCGTCGAGCGAATGATCGACGACGACCGCTACTGCATCGACGTCCTCACCCAGATCGCCGCCGTGCAGGCGGCACTCGACAAGGTCGCGCTCGGGTTGCTCGACGGTCACGTGGCGCACTGCGTGGTCGGTGGCCACGGGCCAGGTACCGAGGAGGAACGGACCACCGAGCTGATGTCGGCCGTGGGCCGCCTGCTGCGACGGTGACTCTCGCCTCGCTGCCGCCGCAGGCCGTCATCGCGGCGGCCGCGGCCCTGCTCGATCGGGCGATTGCCGGCCGCGTCGGCACGCTCGCCGCGACCTTTGCCGAGACGACGCTCGTGATCGGCTCCGCGCAGGCCGAGGCATCGGTCGACCGGGCGACGTGCACGGCGGACGGCGTCGCCGTGATCCGGCGTGGATCGGGCGGCGGCGCGGTGCTGTGCGATCCCGGCCTGCTCGAGGTCGATCTCGCACTGCCGGCCGGCCACGCCCTGCTCGATGCCGACGTGACCGAGTCGTACCGGTTCCTCGGCCGGGCCTGGGTCGATGCGCTCGCCGCAATCGATCTCGAGGGACGGCTGGTGACGGTCGCCGAGGCGCGCGCGCTGCCCGCCGCGCGCCGTGCGGCCGCCCGCGTCGCCTGCTACGCGGGCCTCTCGCCGTACGAGGTGGTCGACCCGGACGGCCGCAAGCTCGTCGGGCTGTGCCAGCGGCGCCGCCGCGGCGCCGCGCTGTTCCAGTGCAGCCTGGCGTGCGGCCTCGAGCCGTCGGCGGTCACGAGATACGTCCGCGTCGATGCGAGCCACCTGACCGCGACCCGTGCGGTCGAGCGCTCACCGGACGCTGTCTGGCGCGCGCTCGAGCCGCTACTCGGTATCTGAGATCTTCGCGCGCGCCTCGCGCGCCTTCGCGCGCACCCGGGCTCGCGACGCGGCGATCTCGTCGACGTCCTCGGCGACTCCGTCGCCGGTCGAGGCGTCGGAGTTGGCCGCCTCGACGTCGCCGGCGCTCTCGGCGAGCCGCGCGCGCAGCGACATGCGCAGGTCGTCGGTCTCGGCCGCCGGCTCCTCCGCGAGCTCCGCCT
>JBBQFB010000027.1:0-25249 GCA_038321545.1 Gaiellales bacterium | reverse complement strand
TTCTCGAACGCCAGCTTCGCCTCGGGCAGCGACCGCTTGACCTGCGGCAGGATCGCCATCATCTCGGACAGGCGCAGCACGCCGCGCGCGATCGGCACGCGCGACGCGAGCCCGGAGCGCACGGACTTCCTGCCGGACGCCACGCGGATGTCGCCTTCGGGGGCCCGTACCGCGGCCGCCCAGTGCGTCGGCCCGTGCACGAACAGGCCGTTGCGGAGGGCCATGCCCCCGAGTCGGAGGGGCTCGTCTGCCATGCGCTCACAGTAGCGTGGGACCGTGCCAAGATCCCCGCATGGCCGATCTCTTCGACGCGGCAGCATCGGACGCCCTGGCGGCGGCGGCGCCGCTCGCCGACCGGGTGCGGCCGGCGGTGCTGGACGGGTTCGTCGGCCAGGCGCACCTGATCGGGCCGGGAACCGCGCTGCGCCGTGCGATCGAGGAGGACCGCGTCCCGTCGGCGATCTTCCACGGCGCGCCGGGCACTGGCAAGACGACGCTGGCGCGCATCATCGCCCACGCCACCGGCAGCGAGTTCGAGGAGCTGTCCGCGGTGCAGGTCGGCAAGGCCGACATCACGGCCGTGATCGGGCGCGCGCGCGAGCGGCTCGGCGGGCACGGCCGGCGGACGATCCTGTTCCTCGACGAGATCCACCGCTTCAACAAGGCGCAGCAGGACGCGCTGCTGCCGGTGGTCGAGTCGGGTCTGATCACGCTGATCGGCGCGACGACGGAGAACCCGTACTTCGAGATCAACTCGGCGCTGCTCTCGCGGTGCGCGCTGTTCGAGTTTCTCCCGCACACGGCCGAGGACCTGGCGCAGCTGGTCGAGCGCGGCGCGGCCGACCTCCACGCGAGCCTGGGAGACGGCATGGCCGCCGCGATCGCCGAGGCCTCCGGCGGCGATGGCCGGGCGGCGCTCGCGATGCTCGAGCTGGCGTGGTCGACGGCCCGCTCGCGGGGCGTGCCGGTCGGGCCGGAGGAGGTGTCGGAGGCCGCGATGAAGCGGCCGGTGCGGTTCGACCGCGACGGCGACGTGCACTTCGACGTCGCGTCGGCCTTCATCAAGAGCATGCGCGGCTCCGACCCCGATGCCGCGATCTACTGGCTCGCGGTGATGATCGCGGGCGGCGAGGATCCGAAGTTCATCGCGCGGCGCGTGATCGTGTTCGCGTCGGAGGACGTCGGCAACGCCGATCCGCGGGCGCTCGAGATCGCGGTGGCCGCTGCCCGCGCGGTGGAGTTCGTGGGGCTGCCGGAGGCCCGCATCAACCTCGCCCAGGCCGTGGCGTACGTCGCGCTCGCGCCGAAGTCGAACGCCGCAATCATGGCCATCGACGCGGCGCTGGCCGAGGTGCGGCGCTCGGGCAACCTGACGCCGCCGGCCTCGATCCGCGACGGCCACTATCCCGGCGCGAAGGCGCTCGGTCGGGGCAAGGGCTACGTCTATCCGCACGCCCACGGTGGCTTCGAGCCGACGCAGCGCTACCTGCCGGACGAGCTGGGCGACACGCGGTTCTACGAGCCGGGCGAGAACGGCTTCGAGGCGAGGCTGAGCGAGCTGCTGGCCGACCTCCGCCGCCGTCGCGACGAGGCGCAGGGCGGCCGAGGCACGGGGTAGATGAGCTCCCGCGCGGCGATGTCCGGCACGGCGTGCGGCGATCGACCACCACCGCGACGCTGCCATTGCAGAGACCAAGCTTCGCTCAGATCGTTTTGGCGATAGTCGTGAGGGTCTGACCCCGAAACGCCCGGCCACGGGGGTCAGACCCCAGAACGCAATGTGCCGGAAGGCGCGCATCTTGACCGTCCTGTGGCGCGGCGTTGCGAGATGGCGCAGAGCGTGACGACCTGGTGCGTGGTGGCCGTGGTGGACTGGCGGGGTGCCGTCCGCTCCGGTGCCGGCGGATGTTGGCCGCTAGAGAATTCGCTTGCCGAGCGCGGAACACACGAGCTCGACCGCCAGCTGCGCGGACTGGTTCTGCACGTCGAGGATCGGGTTCACCTCGACCACCTGCAGCGAGCCCATCATCCCCGACTCGGCCACCATCTCCATCATCAGATGGGCCTCGCGGTAGCTGATGCCGCCCGGCACCGGCGTACCCACGCCCGGAGCGTGGAGCGGGTCCATCACGTCCATGTCGAGCGACACGTGCACCCACGGCGCGGCGCGCAACCGGTCGAGCGCGACGTCGACGGCGCCCTCCATGCCGAGCCGGTCGATCTCGGCCATCGTGACGACGCGGATCTGCGAGTGGCGCAGCACGTCGCGCTCCTCCGTGTCCAGCGAGCGGACGCCGATCATCGCAACGCGCGCCTCCTCGACCGACGGCACCGGCCACTGGCCGTTATCGAACCACGTGCGGCCGAGCCCGATCGCCGCCGCGACGGGCATCCCGTGAACGTTGCCGGACGGGCTCGTGTCAGGCGTGTTGAGGTCGCCGTGCGCGTCGATCCACAGCATCGCGCCGGGTGCGCCCGCGGCGCGCGCGAGGCCACCCAGCACGCCGATCGCGAGCGAGTGGTCGCCGCCCAGCACGAGCGGGAACTCTCCGGCGCGTGCCACCTCCTCCACCGCGTCGGCCAGGTGGCCGTTGTAGCGCAGAATCTCGTCGAGGTACTTCGCGCGCGGGTCGCCCTGCTCGATCGACGCCATGTCGGGCGCGGCGATGTTGCCGTCGTCGCGGACGGCGAACCCGAGCGCCTCGAGACGCCCCCTGAGGCCGGCGTACCGCATCGCCGAAGGCCCCATGTCGACGCCGCGCCGGCCCTGACCGAGGTCGAGGCCCGCGCCGATCACACGGATGCGGCGTGCATCGGAATCATTCACGGGCGCCATGCTACTGAAGCAGGGCGCGCACCGCAGCGGCGTACGTGCGCGCACCCCGACCGTCCGGATCGCGCTCCGGGTTGCCGCAGCAGACCGAGATGCCGACGATGCGCCTCGTCGCGGCGAGGCGCCCGCACTCTGCGAGCAGCTGCCCGGCCGTCCAGCCGCCCGGGGCGGGGAAGTCGACGCCTGGCGCCTCGGCCGGATCGAGCACGTCGCCGTCCAGGTGCACCCACAGCGGTGCGTCGACCGGCAGCGCTGCGAGCGCCGCGCCGACGTCATCCACCGACGCCAGCCCCGACTGGTCGATCGCGGCCACCTCGCCCGGATCCAGGTCGCGCGCACCCACCAGCGCCGCTCGCTCGACCGGCAACGGCGGGCCGGGCCGCAGCTCCGGGTGGCACCAGCCGAGCAGGGTTGCGAACGGCATCCCGCCGAGGAACCCCGACGGCGATGTCTCCGGCGTGTTCAGGTCGCCGTGCGCGTCGAGCCACACGAGCGCGAGATCGGGATGCCGCTCCTGCAGGGCGGCGGCCATCGCGGGCGCCAGCGTACACTCGCCGAGCAGCGCCAGCGGGACGCCGGACTCGGCTGCGACCGCCGCGGCGACGGCTGCGATCGCGGGACCGGGCGGACCGCCCTGCTCGACCGCGACGGCGTCGGCCGGCCCGCCGAGTGCAGCTGCGAGCGCGCCGGGGCCGGCCTCCATGCCGGCTCCGTGGAACCGGCTCGTCCAGGGTGCGACCAGCATCAGACGAGACGGCCCAGCAGCCGCATCGCATCGTCGTCGCGCAGGATCTCGCCGGGATCGACCCGCAGGAAGCCGGCCTGGCGGAGATGCTCGACCAGCGCGGCGAACGGCTCCCAGAACCCACCGGTATCGAGCAGCGCGATCGGCTTGGAGTGCAGGTCGAGCTGGCGCCACGTGATGATCTCGATCAGCTCGTCGAGCGTGCCGAAGCCGCCGGGCAGCGCGACGAACGCGTCAGCGAGCGAGGCCATCAGCGCCTTTCGCTCGTGCATGGAGGCGACCACCCGCAGGTCGGTGAGGCCGCGATGGGCGAGCTCGCGGTCGACGAGCTGCTGCGGGATCACACCGATCGCCTCGCCACCGGCCTCCAGCACGGCGTCGGCCGTGACGCCCATCAGTCCGACCGCGCCGCCGCCGAACACGAGGCCGTGGCCGGCGGCCGCGATCGCCCGGCCGAGCATCGCGGCCTGCGTGGCGTAGGCGGGATCGGCACCGCGGGCGGCACCGCAGAAGACGCAGATCCGTGCCACGGCGGCAACGCTACCAGTTCAGCGTCGTGCCCTGGAGCGCCCGGAACAGCCGGTCGACCGGCAGCTGCCGGACGGCCTGCCCGAGCGCCAGGGCCGGCACCACGCCGAGGGCGCCGGCGCGCGTCGCGTCGTTGATGGCGCGCTGCAGGCCGTCCCGCATCGCGACCTCCACCTGCGCATCCGACAGCCGCCGGGCACGCGCGAACGCCTCCAGGTTCTCGCGCGTCGCGAGCGCCAGCACCAGCGATTCGCGGCTCACGTGCAGGCGGCAGGCGGCGCCGTCCGTTGCGGACAGGGCGAGCTGCGCCGCGAGGCCGCTGACACCGCCGCCCGCCTGCCATGCCCGCTCCGCGCACGGGTCGCCGACCGCTCGTGGCCCGTAGCTCCCGCCACCCGCCGCGGCGTACGCACCGGGCAATGCGAGCGCCAGCACGGCCGCGGCCACGACGGCCCTCACAGCTCGATCCTCCGGCGGGCGACCATCACCACCGCGAGCGCGCCCAGGGCGAGCAGGCTGCCGGCCAGGAACGAGCGCGAGAAGGCGTGGGTGGCGGCGCGGTCGAGCTCGTCGTGCAGCCCGGAGCGGACCTGCTCGAGGGCGGGCGTCATGGTGCGGCCCGTGAACGCCCGGTCGATGTCGGGAATGTTCCGGTCGGCCTGCTCGACGACCCGCACGACATCGCGTGCGACGCCGATCTTCACGCCCGGCGGGAGGCTCGAGTCCAGCACGATCGCGGCGCCCGACTGCAGGGCCTGGTCGCGCTGCTTCGCGAGATCGGCTTGGAACACCGGCACCAGGATGATCAGTCCGAGCACGACGCCGAAGTGACGGGCGGCGATCGTCCAGCCGCCGTGGATGGCCTGCGGCGAGCGCCCGGCCAGCGCGGCGTGGGTGAGCGCAGTGACGGCCAGCCCGAGCCCGAGCCCGATCAGCACCTGCGGAGGCAGCGTCCAGGCGAACGAGGCGCCCGGCAGCAGGCCGAGAGCCGCCAGCCCACCGGCGATCAGGAGCGAGCCGCTGCCCGCCTCGGCGACCGTGCCGCGCACGCCGATTCGTGGTGCAGCGAACGCCGCGACGGGCATCGCCGAGACGATCACGGCGGCCCCCAGCGGCTCGATCCGCCACCCCTCGACCAGCAACAGCACCAGCAGGAACAGCGCCGCCGTGAGTGCGGCCGACAGCAGCGTCAGTGCGGCCAGCGCGGGGACGTGGGGACGGCCGGTGGCCGTTTTCGGCGTCGGCGCCACGCTCTTCCGCAAGGCGACCAGCGCAGCCAGCGCGATCGGCGCCTGCAGCAGGAAGATCCACTCCCACCCGGCCAGCTGCGTGAGCGCGCCGCCCGCGGCAGGTCCGACGGCCGCGCCGGCTACCCCGGCGGCGGCCCAGGAGCGGGCGGCGCGGGCGTCGCCCTCACGGGCGGCGAGCAGCTCGAGCGCGGCGCACACCAGCGCGGCGCCGCCGACGGCCTGGATGCAGCGCGCGATCAGCAGCATGTCGAACGATCCGGCCAGGCCGCAGGTCGCCGACGCGACGCCGAAGACCACAGCGCCGGCCACGGCGACGGGTCGCGGGCGCTTTCGGGCGAGATACGCGGCGGGCACCGCGCCGATTGCGAGGATCAGGTTGTACGACGTGAGGACCCGCGCGACCTCGCCGATCTCGACGTCGAACCGGCGCAGCATGTCGGGTAGCGCCAGGGTAACGACCGACGAGTCGCCCAGCGCCGTGGCGACGGCGAGGAGCAGCAGCGTGCGGCGGACGCGATCGCTCACGCCCGTATCTTCGCCGGGATCAGTAAGGGCGGACGGCGCCCGAGAAGTTTCCGGCGCGCTCGGAGAGGTTCGAGATCTTCACGACGTCGCCGGTGTGCGGGGCGTGGATGAACTGGCCGCCACCGATGTACATGCCGACGTGGTGGTGGTCGGGGTAGAAGAAGACGAGGTCGCCCGGCGCGAGCTGGCTCTGGCTGATGTGCGTGCCGGAGTTCCACTGCGAGCCGGTGAAGTGACCGAGCCCGATGCCGACCGACGAGTACGCGAGCATCGTCAGACCGGAGCAGTCGACGCCGCCACGGCTGGCGCCACCCCACACATACGGGATGCCGAGATACGACATGGCGGTCGCCACGACACGGGCGCCGATCGAGCCGTTCGCCGGTGGCGCCGGAATGTCGACCGCGCCGCCGCCGCCGGTGCTGCCCCCGCCGCCGCCGCCGGTGCTGCCCTCGCCGCCGCCGCTGGACGAACCGCCGCCGGAACCGCCGATGCCGGGATCGGCCGCGTCGGCCGCCGCGATCTGCGCCCGCTGGGTGGCGAGCCGGGCCTTGGCCTCCCTGGCCAGCTGCGCCTCAAACGCCTGCTGTTCCTTCTCCAGGCCCGCGATCTCACCCTCGAGGCCGGACTTCAGGCTCTTCGCCTGGGCGAGGCCGTTCTCGATGGCCGCCTTGTTTGCGGCCTTCGTCGCCTTCAGCTCGGCGGCGCGGCGCTCGGCCTTCTGAAGCGCCTTCTCACGCTTGTTCAGATCGGAGCGCGACGCGCGCAGCTCGACGATCACGGAGCTCAGCTGGCTGGACGAGCGCTTCAGAACGTCGACCGACCCGAGCATGTCCTCGAGCGAGCCGGCGGACAGCATGGCTGCCACGGCATCGGGGTCGCCGGCCCGGTAGGCGACGACGAGCTTCGCCGCGAGGTCGCGCTGGCCCCGCTTGATGTTCGACTTCGTGGCCGCGATCTGGTGCTCGTTGTCGGCGATGTTCGCCTGGACGCCCTCGAGCTCCTGGGTGGCCTGGTTGTAGGCCTCGATCGCCGGCTCGATCTGGTTATTCAACGCGTCGATCTTGGCCTGGGCTGCCTGGGCGGCTGCACGCTTGGCGGGGATCGCATCCTTCGGCGCGGCGAACGACGATGCCGTGACGGCAGTGCCGAGGACGACGACTGCAGCGAAGGTGATGAGGAAATGGCGTCGAAAACGGAGCAAGTAAGGGGACCTCCCGGTCGGACTCGTGCGCGGTGCGCGCGGACTCGATGCGTGGTCGAGTCCGGCCAGGGACTAGTGCAGAAAGCGCCCAAGGCTGATGGTTGAGGGTCGACCGCGTCGCGGGGGGAACGACACGGCGCCCGACACTGTCGGCGTGAACGCCATCGCCGCCCCACTGTACCATCGTGTTCAGGAAAGGACGCAACCCCGATTTGTGCCGCAAAACGGCACGTTGGCTCGGGAAAGTCGGGCGACGCAACGAATTCTTACGTTACCCGCGAGCGCTCCTATCTACCCCGCTTGAGGGGGTCGGAACGTGATTCGCTGGTAAGATCGTGCCGCTGCGGCGAGGTAGCTCAGTTGGTAGAGCACGCGACTGAAAATCGCGGTGTCGCCGGTTCAAGCCCGGCTCTCGCCACTCCGGCATTCCTGCCGCCCGTTTGATCGCCGAGTCCGAATATGGAGTCGACCTGTACTGGCTCCCGCTCGGCGCGGGCGGCCATTCCGTGAAGTACAACGGCCGCGTCTTCGAGGCCGTCTGCGCGCTGCTCGCGCGGCGGTCGCGGCGCGACCTGTACCACTCGGCCCTGGTGGTGCAGGTGCCGGAGGGACCGTTCGCGATCGAGATGGGGCCGGTCCTGGGCGGCGACGGCGACGTGCGGGGCGTGGTCGGCGAGGGCGCAGTCGGTTGCCGCAGGGCAGGCCAGTTCCGGCTCTTCCGCTACGAGGTTCGCTGCTGGCGCGGCGGCAAGATTCCGGATGTCGCCGAAGCCGTCGACAGTCCGGTGCGTGTGATCGACGACCTCGACCTGGCCCGTCGCCTGCTGGATCTCACGGCGCAGGTGCCGACGCCGGTGTGGGGACGCGACGAGCTCGGTGCCGGCGAGATGTGGAACTCCAACTCGCTCACGTCGTGGCTGCTCGCGAGCTGTCGCCTGCCGGCCGAGTCGATGCAGGCCCCACGGGGCGGCCGCGCGCCCGGCTGGGACGCCGGCGTCGTCGTCGCGGCGCGCCGATCGGCGCTCGCCACCAGGACATGACGGACGTCAACCGGTGAGCACCGGCTCCGCGCGCCGCATGGCCCGGGCGCAGGGGGCGCGGCCGATCCCCATGCTCAGGCACGCGGCAGCCAGGCAGGTCGCGGCGGCGCCGACGAAGAACGCACCGTACCCGCCGGTCGCGTCGTAGACCGCTCCCCCGACGGCCCGGCGCACCGCCGGCTGACGGTCGCGTCGCTTCGGGCTGCGCCTCGAGGGCCTGCGCTGGGCGAGGCTGCGCTGGGTGCCGCGGATGTTGGGTGGGGTATTGGGTGCTGGGTGGAGCGCTGGTGAGGCGTTCGGCGGCTTGCGATGGTTCGGGTCTGCGCCGCAGCCCGGGGCTGCGCTGGGCGCCGCGGACGTGGATGGTTCATCGGTCAGCCCCGCAGCCGCTCGTTCCCCGGGTCGTAGAACGGCGCGTCCGAGACCGTCGCCGGCACCCGCGGGCCCGCGCAGTCCACCTCGAAGCCGTCGCCGGCCGGAACCTCGCCGCGCAGGTAGCCGAGGCCGCACGCGGCTCCCAGCGTGTGGCCGTAGGAGCCCGACGTCATCCTGCCGACGATCTCGCCGTCCAGCAGCAGTGACTCGCCGTGGAGGAGCAGCGGGTCGGGATCGTGGAGCCGGACGAACACCTGCCGGCGGTCGGGCGTCTCTCCCGCACGGGCGACGATCGCTTCGCGGCCGGTGAACCCGCCCGGCTTGTCCAGCGCCACCGTGAAGGCCAGCGCGGCCTGGTACGGATCGTCGACCGGGCCGATGTCGTGGCCGAGATGCCGGTAGCCCTTCTCGGCCCGCAGCGAGTCGAGCGCGTGGTAGCCGGCGTGCCGCAGCCCGAGGTCGGCGCCCGCCCCGACCACGGCGTCGTACACGTTCACGGCCAGGTCGGCGGTCGGATACAGCTCGTAGCCGAGCTCGCCGACGAACGACACGCGCAGGCACCGCGCGTACCCGTCGGCGATCTCGATCTCCACCGAACGGCCCCACGGCAGCGCGGCGTTGGACAGGTCGGACGGGCTGATCCGCCCCAGCAGCTCCCGCGACGCCGGCCCCATCACGGCGATCGTCGCCAGGCCGGCAGTGGCATCGAACGTCGCGGCTGCCTTGCCCGCGGCGGCGCGCCGGAACATCGCGAGCGTCTTGTGATGGGACGCGGTCGGCGTGACCACCAGGAACCGGTCCTCGGCCAGCCGCGTCACGGTGCCGTCGATCTCGATGCCGCCGAGGGCGTTCAGCATCAGCGTGTAGACCACCCGGCCGGCCTTCACGTCGAGGTCCTGCGTGCAGACCTGCTGGACGACTGCCAGCGCGTCGGGGCCGGCCACCTCGAGCTTCGTGAACGTGGACAGGTCGAACAGCGCGGCCGTCGTGCGCGCGGCGTGATGCTCGCCGGCGGCGTGCTCGAACCAGTTCTGACGACCGTAGCTGTAGACGTACTCCCGCGGTGTGCCCGGCGGCGCGTACCAGTTGGCGCGCTCGTACCCGACCGTCTCGCCGAACACCGCGCCGACCGCATCCACACGGTCGTGCAGTGGCGTGCGGCGGATGTTGCGCGCCGTGTGCGGCTGCAGGAACGGCCAGTGCATGGCGTAGAGGCGGCCGAGACCCTCGCGGGTGCGGGCGTGCAGGTAGCGCCGGTTCGATTGCTGGCCGGCGAACCGCTGCACGTCGAGGCCCGGCACGTCGCGGGTCGGCGCACCGGCCACGATCCACTCGGCGAGCGCCCGGCCGGCCCCCGGCGCGTAGATGATCCCCTGGCTGTTGAAGCCGGCGGCCACGTACAGGCCGGCGACCGCGCCGGTCTCGCCGATGCAGAACGCGGCATCGGGCGTGAACGACTCCGGCGCGTTCAGGAACCGCGCGTACTCGACCCCGCGCAGCGCGGGAATTCGCTCTTCCGCCAGCTCCCGCACGGGCGCGAAGTGATCCCAGTCGGGTTCGAACTCGCCGAACGAGAACCCCGGCGGCAGCGTCGCCGGATCGAGCGGCTTGCCGTCCGGCTCGAACGCACCGACCAGCAGGGCGCCGTTCGCATGACGCACGTAGAAGTACGCGTCCAGGTCGCGGATCACGGGCAGTTCGGCCGTCGCGCCGTCGATCGGCGCCGTGCGAACGTGCACGTGCGCGGCCGGCCACAGCGGCACCGACGCGCCGGCCGCAGCGGCCAGATCGCGCGTCCACAGCCCGCCCGCCAGCACCGCCCGCTCGCACTCCACGCGACCCTGCGACGTCACCACGGCAGTCACACGATCGCCTGTCTGTTCGAAGCCGGTCACCTCGACGCCCTCGCGGAACGTCACGCCGCGCGCGTGCGCGCCGGCCGCGAGCGCGAGCGCCGCGAGGCCCGGGTTGACGTGGCCGTCCTCGGGCTGGTGGATCGCGCCGACCAGCCCGTCGGCGACCGCGAGCCCGAACAGCTCCGGCACGCGCTCCGGCGGGATCATCTCGGCCGGAATGCCCGTGTGCCGGCAGACCCCCGCCAGGTACCGCAGCTCATCGAGCCGCCCGGGTGTGCGCGCGAGCGTGAGCGATCCCGGCTGCACGAGATTGACGTCGACGCCCGTCTCGGCGCCGAGTGCGCGATACAGGTCGACGCCGTACGACGCCAGCTCCGTCAGCACGTGGGTCGCGCGCCCGCGCACGACCAGGCCCGCCGCGTGCCACGACGTGCCAGAGGCGATGGCCGACCGCTCCAGCACCAGCACGTCGCGCTCGCCGAGCAGCGCCAGGTGGTACGCCACGCTGGCGCCGACGATGCCGGCGCCGACCACGACCGTCCGCGCCCTCGTTGGCAGCGGGCCGCCGCGTGCAGCGGGATCGAACGAGGTCACCGTGAGGTCGCGTTCCAGCAGCCGCTCCATGGCCGCGAAGCGTTGCAGACTCTCAGATCGGGGGCGCGCCGGTGGCCTCGGCGCACCAGCGCCAGAGGCGCTCGGCCTCGAGCTCCTCGTCCGGCCGGCGCGTCCATAACACCTTGTGGGTCGAGCGCGGCCGCCGGTCGAGCAGGAACCGGCCGCTGATCGCCGCCGCCTCCGGTGCGGCGCCGAGCCACACGCTGGTGTCGACCCCCTCCGGTGCCGTGCGCAGCACCGGGCCGAGCACGCGGCTGAAGCCGGGCAGGGCGTCTCGGATGCCGGGCGTGTCGCACCAGCCGGGGTGCATGGCGTTCACCGACACGGGGCGCCCGAGCAGACGACGCGCCCACTCCCGCGCCAGCGTCACCTGGGCGCGCTTGGCTCGCGCGTACGCCTTCACGCCGTCGTAGCCATCGGGCATCTGCAGCCCCGCGACGTCGAGACGCTCGCTGTACATCCCACCGGAGGCGACCAGGATCACGCGTCCCGTGGTCGGCGCGGCCTCCAGTCGCGGCACCAGCAGCGAGGTCATCAGGAACGGCGAGAGGACGTGTGTCGCGATCGTCGTCTCGTTGCCTTCGGTCGTCAACGTCCGCTCGTGGAGCAACGCACCGGCGTTGTGGACGAGCACGTCGAGCCGGTCGTGGTTCGCTGCGTAGTCCTCCGCGAAGCTGCGCGCGGCCGCGAGGAGGGACAGGTCGGCGAGGCCCGATTCGACCGTCGCACCCGTCTCACGCTCGAGACGCTGCCGGGCGGTCTCGGTGCGCTCCGCGTCGCGACCGACGATGCAGACGGCGGCGCCGAGCCGCGCCAGCTCGCGGGCCGTCTCGTACCCGAGGCCGGACGTGGCGCCCGTGACGATCGCGTTGCGACCGGTCAGGTCGAACGTGTCGAGCCCCGGCCAGTCGTACAGCCGGCGTCGCGCGTGGTAGCCGACGCGCGTGAACGATCCGACGACGCTCGCCTCGAGCACGGCATCGACGGCCCTCGCGATCACAGGACCTCGCGGAGCCGCGCCTCGGCCTTGCGCCCCACGCGGTTGAACACCAGCTGCATGAGGGGATCGGCGAGCCGCCCGAGACCGCTGAACGCCAGCGTCGCGTCGTAGGTCACCCGCGACGAGGCGCCGGCCGGCTCGATGCTGATCGTGTCGGTGGAGACGAAGCCCTTGCTGCGCGCCTCGAGCACGACCACCGAGTCGGGCTCGAAGCGGACGATTCTGTACGTCAATGGCACGAGCCGCGGCCCGAACTTGGACACGACCGCGAACGCCGTGCCGACACCGAGCGGCGCACCGCCGGTCCGGGTCGACTCGGTGACGCTCGGGTCCCACTCCTCGGCGTTCGCGAAGTCGGCCATGTAGGCGAACGCCTCGGCGGGGCTGCGACGGGACGAGATGGTGGTGGTGAAACGGGCCACTAGAGAGGTGTTCGCGCGGCGACCGCGTGCGGATCGAGCAGCTCGAGCTCGCCGGCCGGGACGTCGTCGCCGCACTCCAGGCAACGCCACGCCGTGGGTGGCACGCGGCCGCCGCAATCGACGTGATACGCCAGGTAGTCGGGCTCCGGTCGGCCCAGCTGGTCGATGCCGAAGCGACCGAGGGTGATCACGATCGGGGCCAGCGCGTGCCCGCGCTCGGTCAGCCGGTACTCGGCGCGCAGCGGGCGTTCGGAGTAGACGACGCGGGTGACGACGCCCTCCTCCTCCATGCGCCGCAGCCTGCCGGAGAGCAGGTTCGGGGCGATCTCGCCCAGCGAGCGCTGCAGGTCGGCGTACCGCGTGATGCCGCGGAGGAGGTCGCGAACGATCAGCAGCGTCCACCGATCGCCGAAGGCGTCGAGCGTCGCGGCGACCGGGCAGTCGGTCGGATAGGTGGACACGGAGAGAGTTTATCTCCTATATTCACTAGACACTTTATAGCGACCGGAGGGACGGCAGGTGATCGCCTACGTGGACGGAACCTGGAGCGCCAGCGACGAAGCGAGGATCTCGGTTCTCGACCACGGCCTCCTGTACGGCGACGGGGTGTTCGAGGGCATCCGCTTCTACCATCGCAAGGCCTTCCTGCTCGATGCCCACCTGACGCGGCTCGAGGCCTCGGCCCGGGCGCTCGCCCTGACCTTGCCGATGCCGCGGGAGGAGATCGCCGCGGTCGTCGGGGAGGCGATCGACCGCACGGGCCTCGCCGACGGCTACATCCGGCTGATCGTTACACGCGGCGTCGGTGCACTCGGCGTCTCGCCGCACACCTGTCCGACGGCGTCGGTGGTCGTGATCGCGGCGCCGCTGGCGATCTATCCCGACGACGCCTACCGCGACGGAGTCGTGATCATCACGTCGAGCCTCCGCCGCGCCGGCGCCGACGCGCTGCCGCCGCAGGTGAAGACCCTCAACTACCTGACGTCGGTGCTGGCCTCGATCGAGTGCCGCCGGCAGGGCGCGCACGAGGCGCTGCTGCTGAACGCGCAGGGCCTGATCGCGGAGTGCACGTCCGACAACGTCTTCCTGGTCGCGGACGGCACCGTGCGTACGCCGGCCATCGCCCACGGTGCCCTGGCTGGCATCACGCGTCGCCTCGTCGTCGACCTCGCGCGCCAGGAGGGCGTGGAGATCGTCGAGGCCGAGCTGACGGTCGCCGACGCCTGGACGGCCGACGAGATCTTCCTCACCGGCACCGGCGCGGAGATCGTCCCGGTGCGCGAACTGGACGGTCGTTTGATCGGCGCGGCCGGCCGGCCGGTCACCGAGTTGGTTCGCGCTGCGTTCCGCCGCTACATCGACGCCCTGTAGCCTACGGCGGCGATGACGCGGATCGACGTCCCGGAGCGCTTCTCGCTCGCCGACCTGTGCTGCGACCGGCACCCGGCTGACACGGTCGCGATCGTCGAGGATCGCGGCGCGGTCGTCACCTACGGCGACCTGCGCCGGCTGTCGGAGACGATCGCCGGCGGTCTCGCCGCGCGCGGCATCCGCCACGGCGACCGGGTCGCGGTCACGCTGCCCCAGGGCGCGCTCTCCCTGGGCACGCACCTCGGCATCCTCCGCCTGGGCGCCATCAGCGTGCCGATCGCGGGCGTGTTCGGCGAGGAGGCGCGCCGGTTCCGGGTCGACGACTCCGGCGCTGCGACCTACATCGACTCGCCGTCGGCGGCGCAGTCGCTGCTGGCCGCCGAGCCATGGAGCGGTGCGGAGGAGATGCACCGCGACGAGCCGGCGTTCATCTTCTACACGTCGGGCACGACCGGCACCCCGAAGGGCGCGGTCCTGCCGCAGCGCGTCATCCACGGCCACGTGCCGGGCTTCCGGACCGTGTTCGACGACGCGCCGCAGCCGGGCGACGTGTTCTGGACGCCGTCCGACTGGTCATGGATCGCCGCGCTCGGCGAGGTCGTGCTGCCGGTGGCCTTCCACGGCTTCCCGGTGGTCGCGACGGCGGAGCGCTTCAGCGTGGCGATGGCCTATCGCGTGCTGGCCGAGCACGGCGTGACGTGCCCGTTCCTCGCCACCGCCGTAATCCGCCGGATGCGCGCCGACCCGCCCGCCGATCCGTCGGTGTTCCGCCTGCGCGCCGTGATGACGGGCGGCGAGGCGCTGGCTCCCGAGGTGCGGGCGTTCATGGAGGGAACCTTCGGCTGTTCGCTGAACGACATCTTCGGCCAGACCGAGGCGAACCACCTGGCGGCCGGGTGCGCGGCGCGCTTCGAGACGCCGCCGGGCGCCATCGGCCGGCCGGTGCCGGGGCGCCGGATCGCGATCCTCGACACCGCCGGCAACGAGCTGCCGCCGGGCACCTCCGGCGAGATCGCGCTGGCGGCCGACGACCCGATCGTGATGCTCGGCTACTGGGGGCGCCCCGACCTGACCGCCCGGAAGATCGTCGCCGGCTGGGTGCGGCTCGGCGACCGCGGGGTGCTCGACGAGGACGGCTTCCTGCGCTTCGAGGGGCGGCTCGACGACCTGATCAAGGTGTCCGGCATGCAGGTCGGCGCGGAGGAGGTCGAGGCGGTGCTGCTCGAGCACCCTGCGGTGGCCGAGGTGGGCGTGACCGCGGTCAGGCGCCGCGATGGCGACGGCGACACCGTGGCCGCGTTCGTGCGGCTGCGCGCCGGGGCGGCAGTCGATACCGACGAGCTGCGCCAGCTGGTGCGGCAGCGCATTGGACCGCACGCGGCGCCGCGCGTGGTGGAGTTCGTGGATGCGTTCCCGACCACGTCTTCGGGCAAGATCCAGCGTCGCGAGCTGCGTCGGCTCTACGAGGGTGGCGCCGACGTCACGTGAGGCGCAGGTCGACCATGTCGCCGCGCGTGATGTCGCAGATGTCGATGATCGATCCGGAGTTCATGGCCAGGGCGGCCCAGCCGGACGAGTCGTCGAACACGACCATCTCGCCCTTGCGGACGTCGGCGAACGTGCGCGCCCGCAGGGCGTAGTAGCGGCCGGCGCCGGCCGAGATCTCGATCCGCGCACCCGAGGCGAACCCGTGCCGCTCGAGGTCGGAGCCGCGCACCGACAGGGCCACGTTGCCGAACCGGTCGATCGCCATCGCCGTCGCCCGCACGTGTCCGGCCTCCAGCTCGGAGTGGGGCAGCTCGATCTGCACCAGCGTGGCCGGGTCGATGGCCGGGCCGACCTCGGCGACCGCCAGACCGGCGGCCAGGTGGGCCGCGACCGGCGCGAACACGTCGCGGCCGTGGAACGTGCGCGAGACCGGCTCGAGGAACAGCGCGCGGTTGGAGATCTCGTACGCGGCCGCGACGCCGCCCACCTCGTCGGCCGCGAACGCCAGCAGGCCGTTGTCCGGGCCGACCAGCAGCCGGCCGTCGACCGTCTCGACCACCACGGCGCGCCGCTCGGAGCCGACGCCCGGGTCGACGACCGCGACGTGGACGCCGACCGGCGAGTACGGCAGCGCGTGCGCCAGTGCCAGAGCCCCCTGCAGGACGGCCTGCGGCTCGATGCCGTGCGTCAGGTGGACGACTCGCGCGTCGGGCGCGATCTTCACGATCGCGGCCTCCATGACGCCCGCGTACTCGTCGCGGAGACCGAAGTCGGAGAGCAGCGTCACCACGCGCGTCATGCGGCGGATGGTACTTCCCGCGCAGGCCGGGCGCGTGGCCCGGCCCGCGCGGGCGACTCAGGCGGTGTAGGTGAAGGTGACGGTCACCGTCGCGCCGACCTCCTGCATGCCCGGTGCGATGGGCACGGCGGCCGGCGCCACCTCTGCGCCCGACGCCTTCGCCGCGTCGGCGGCCTGCGCGAAGATCGGTGGCGAGATGCCGCCGCTCTGGTCGTCGACCGACACCACGCCGCCGACCTTGACGCCGATCTGCGCGGCGGCCGCCTCGGCCTTCGCGCGGGCGTCCTCGATCGCCTGGCGCAGCGCCGACGCGTAGGCGGCGCGCGTGTCATCGACCGAGAACGAGGGACCGCCGACACCGTCGGCGCCGGCCTCGTTGGCAGCGGTCAGCAGCTTGCCGGCGTCGTCGATCTTGCGCACCTTGACGTTCAGCGACAGCTCGGCGCGCCACTTCTTGGAGTCGAAGTCCTGGTACGTGGACGAGTTGCTCGTCGTCAGGTCGGCCTCGGCGACGCCGAGCTCCTTCAGCCGGGCCTGCACCTTCGCCATCTTCTTCGAGGCGGCATCGAGGGCGTCGGCCGACGTTGCGGCGGTCGCCGTCGTCGACACGTAGATGTCGGCCGTGTCGGGCTGCACCCGCACGCTCCCGAACCCGGAGAACCGGAGGTACGGCACGAGCGCGCCCGGATCGGCGGCGGCGGGAGCGGCCTGGGCCGGTGGCGGGGCACCGGGCGTGTTCGCGCTCGGCTTGAGCGCCAGCACGCCCGCGATCAGCGCGGCGCCGCCGAGCACGGCGAGCGGTAGACGGTAGTTCGGTCGCATCGTTGGAGCCTCCAGGGGCGTCGCGGTGACGTTCCCTGTGACTGCTCGCACGCGCTACCGGTTCCCGGCCGCCTCCAGAACCGCCGCGACGAGGCCGTCCAGGTCGTGGTTGGCCGCCTCGGCGGCGATCGCGATGCCGTGCTCCCGCATCGTCTCCGACGTGATCGGTCCGATCGAGACGCCGCGCACCGAGGAGAGGTCGTGGCTCGCGAACGCGCCTGCGAAGGAGCGCGCCGTGGACGACGACGTGAACGTGACCAGGTCGGCGGTCAGCGCCTCCGCATCGTCGGGCACGACGGCGACGGTGCGGTACAGCGGCACGACGTCGACCGTCGCGGCGCCGGCCTGGTACAGCCCGTCGGGCAGCGCATCGCGCGCCTCCTCGGCCCGCGCCACCAGCACACGGCGACCGGCAACGCGGTCGCCGAGCGCCTCCAGCAGACCCTCGGCGATGGCCCGCTCGGCCACGAGGTCGGGGACGATGCCCACCGCGCCCATGGCAGCGGCCGTGCCGGGGCCGATCGCGGCCACCTCGATACCCGCCGGCAGCGGTGCGGCCCCGATCCGGTGCAGGAGCAGCGCCGGCGCGTTCGGGCTCGTGAGGCAGATCAGGTCGTACGCGGACGGGTCGATCGGCGGGCCGGCGATCGGCTCGATGCGGATCACCGGAGCCTCGACGACGCGGGCGCCGAGGTCGCGCAGCCGGTGGACGAGGTCGGCCGACTGCGCCCGTGCCCGGGTGACCGCGATGGTCGTGCCACGCAGCGGTTGCGCAGTCACCGGATCGCTCGCAGCACCTCGCGGGCGAGCGCGACCGGATCGGCTCCGTCGGCCTGCTCCAGCGAGATCACGCCGTCGCGGTCGGCGTATGCGAGCAGCCGCCACTGGCCGTCGGCGAGCCGGGCGGCGTGGGCCGCGACGGGCACCGTGCAGCCGCCGGCCAGCGCGCGCGTGACGGTGCGCTCGGCCTCCAGCGCGAGGGCGCTCTCGGCGTCGTTCGTCCCCACCACCAGCTGTTCTTCACCCGCCCGCACCTGCAGGACCACGATGCCCTGGCCCGACTCGGGCGGCATCTCGTAGGGCTCGATCCGGAACCCGATCTCCTCGGCCAGGCCGAGCCGATCGAGCCCGCAGGCGGCCAGGATGACGGCCTCGAGGCCGCGCTCCGTGCGCTTGCGCAGGCGGGTGTCGACGTTGCCGCGGACGGGCTCGATCTGCAGGTCGGGGCGCAACCGCAGCAGCTGCGAGCTGCGGCGCAACGACGAGGTGGCTACGCGTGCACCCTCGGGAATCTCGGCCCACGACCGGGCCGGCCCCACCCACGCGTCGCGGGGATCGGCGCGCTGCAGGCACGCGGCAATCCTGAGGCCGTCGGCCTCCTCGCCCGTCAAATCCTTCGCGGAGTGCACCGCGACGTCGATGCGACCGTCGCGGAGCGCCGTCTCGATCTCGGTGGCGAAGATGCCGCGGCCGCCGATCTCGGCAAACGTGCGGCGGCGGTCGCGGTCGCCCTGCGTCGACAGCGGCACCAGGGCCACGGTGTGCCCGAGCCCGCGGAGCGCCGCCGCGGCCAGCTCGGCCTGCGCCATCGCGAGCCGCGATGCCCGCGTCCCGATCCGCACCTGGGTCAACTCGGACCGAGGTCGAACAGGTCGCGCACCGTCTGGGCGAGCTCCGGCCCCGCCTTCATCCGGACGGTCGGCTCGTGCAGCAGCTTGTTCACGATCGACCGGGTGAGCTGCTCGATGACCGCGCGGTCGCGTGGCGTGAGGCTCTCGAAGCGCCCGCTGACGCGGTCGATCTCCTCCCGGCGAATCACCTCGGCGAGCGCGCGCAGGCCGGTGATGGCGGGCACAACGTCGAGCGATGTGAGCCACCGCTGATATTCCGCTGCGCGCGTCGTGACGATCTCCTCGCCGGCGACGGCCTCTCCCTCGCGGGTCGAGCGGTTGCGGGCCGCGACCACTTCCAGCGCATCGATGTCGTACAGCGCGACGCCCGGCAGCACGCGGATCGCAGGGTCGATGTCCCGCGGCACAGCGAGGTCGATCGCGAGCAGCGGACGGCCGCTGCGGTCGCCGACCAGCTCGGGTGTCACGAGGTGGTGCGGTGCGTGCGTGGCTGAGACGACGACGTCGGCGGCGGCCAGCTCCTGCTCCAGACGGTCGATGGTGCCGACCTCGCCGCCGAAGCGATGGGCGAGCTCGTGCGCCCGGTCGACGGTGCGATTCACGACGCGGACCGAGCAGGCACCGCGCGCGACGAGGCTGGTGACGACCAGCTCGGCCGTCTGTCCGGCGCCGATCACGAGCAGGGTGGCGCCCGACAGCCGTCCCAGCGTCTGCTCGGCGAGGCCGGCGGCGATGCTGCCGACCGAGACGGCGGTGCGACCGATGGCCGTCTCGTTGCGCACACGCCGCGCCGTCTCGATGGCCGACTCGAACAGGCGCGACAGGATCGGGCCGGCCGTGTGCTCGACGCGTGCCAGCGCGAGCGCCTCGCGCACCTGGCCGAGCACCTCGGCCTCACCCTTCACGACGGCGTCGAGGCCTGCGGCGACGCGGTAGACGTGCTGCGCGGCCCGCTCGCCGCGGTGGACGAAGAAGGCCTCGTCGGGCACCCGCTCGGCCTCGCCGGCGATCGCGCGCAGCTCGGCGATTCCGACCTCGGCCAGCCGGGCGGCGTCACTGCCGACCAGGTACAGCTCGGTGCGGTTGCACGTCGAGACGGCGATCGCCTCGTCCGCCTCGCCGGTCTGCGTCACCCCGGCGACCAGACAGCGGTTGCGTGCGCTAGTGAGCGCCAGGCGCTCGCGCACGTCGATCGGAGCCGTGCGGAACGACGCGCCGATGACGACGAGCACGCTCAAGCTTCGCGCTCCTCGAGCTGCTTCTCGATGCGGTCGAGGTCGGCCTCGATCCGCGTCACCTTCTGTCCGATCAGCGCCATGTAGACCAGGATCGCGACCCACGCGATCAGGTACACGGCGGCGACGTACTCGATGGCGGTTCTGAGGCTCACAGGTCGGTGCCCTCCAGGCGGCGGCGCAGCTCGCGGGCGCGCAGTGCGACCCTCTTACCACGGAGCTCCAGCTGGATCATCCCCCCGCCGAGGCACAGCATGCCTGCGAGGGCGACGAGGAACGTCAGGAACATGCCGCCGGTCATCGCGGCGCCCTGCGTGGTGAAGACCGTCGGATGGATCAGCGTCTGCCCGATTCGCACCGCCAGGATCGAGAGCGGGATCAGGCCGACGCCGAGCAGCGTGTAGACGGCGGAGTAGCTGCGGCGCTGCTCGCCGTCGTCGACGGAGAACCGGAGCATGAAGTACGCGCAGTAGTACAGGAACAGCACCAGGAAGACGTTCAGCTGACGATCCGACCAGTTCCACCAGACGCCCCACGAGACCTTCGCCCAGATGCTGCCCGTGATCAGCACCAGCGTGCCGAAGATGGAGCCCACGTGGACACCGACGTACGAGCGCAGGTCCCACTTCGGGTCGCGCGTCTTCAGGTACATCGCGGCGGACACCGCGCCGAACGCGAACCCGGTGTACGTGGTCAGCGCGATCGGCACGTGGAAGTAGAAGATCCGCTGCGAGTACCCCTGATCGGCATCGTCCGGGACCCACCAGGCTGCAAGGCCGACCGCGAGCGGGATCAGGAGGCCGCTGAAGAGCACCCACGAGTCACCTGGAAATCTACGAATTGCAGGCAATTACTCTCCTGAGAGATGTTCGAACGTGCCCCAGGCGAGGCTCGTGAACACCAGATTGAACAGCGCCAGGAACCCCAGCGCACTCGCCGATCCCCCACCGTCGGGGAAGGCCCCCAGCGTAGCCGTTACCGCGCCGATCACGAGCGGGATGGTGAGCGGGAGGAAGAGCACCGGGAGGAGCACGTCCCGCGCGCGCGTCGCCTGCGCGAGTCCCGCGACCAGCACGCCGACCGCTGCGAGGCCGATGTTGGCAAGCGCGACGGCCGCGATCACCGGTAGCGGATCGGGGCCTCTCGCGCCGAAGAAGAACAGCCAGAAGGCCGGCAGCGCCACGGCCTCCATGATCGTCAGGTAGGTGACCTGTGCGAGCACCTTGCCGAGCCAGATCGCCGCGCGGTCGATCGGCGCCAGCTGCAGCGCATCGATGGCGCCCTCCTCCTGGTCGGCCGTGAAACAGCGGTTCAGCGACAACACGGCGGTGAACAGGATCGCCGCCCACAGCATCCCGGCGGCCGCCTTCTCCGGCGCGCCCGCACCGGCGATCGCGAAGTGCACGATCACGAGGGTCGACATCACGTACTGCACCATCGCGAGCACCACCTCGCGGCGGCGCGCCTCGAGCAGCAGGTCCTTCCGGGCCAGCGTGAGGGCGTCGCGGATCACGCGACCACCTCGCCGTGCGCCAGCTGGACGACGTGATCGGCATGGCGCGCAGCGAACTGCGCGTCGTGCGTCGCCGACAGCATCGTGACGCTGCCGCGCAGGCGTCCGATCACGTCGTCGAGCAGCGCGGCGCCCTCCGTGTCGAGCCCGGTCGCCGGCTCGTCCAGCAGCAGCAGGCCGGGCTCGGTCACGAGGATGCGCGCGAGCGAGAGGCGCTGGAGCATGCCGCGCGAGAAGCCGTCGATGCGGTCGTCGGCCCGATCGGCGAGCCCGACCTCGCCCAGCGCCGTCGCGACCGTCTCGGGCGAGCGGCGGTAGAGCCGCGCGAACAGCGCCAGGTTCTCGCTCGCAGTGAGCCCGCGGTAGACCAGCGCGCGGTGCCCGAGGTAGCCGATCTGTCCCCGCGAGGCCCGGTCGAGCTCGGTCGCCGCGATGCCGTCGACGAGCGCCTGTCCGGCGGTCGGGCGCACCAGACCGGCCACGATCCGCAGGGCGGTCGACTTGCCCGAGCCGTTCGCGCCCATCAGGGCGGTGGACGTGCCCGGAGCGACCCGAAACGACACGCGCCGCAGCGCGACGCGCTCACCGAACCGTTTCGAGCAGGCGGCCAGCTCGACGGCGGAGGCCACCGGCTACCGGACCGCGACGTCGCCGATGACGGCGGCCAGGTAGATCCCCGCGACGATCGCATTCACGTTGAAGAAGGCCGCGTTCACGCGCGACAGGTCGTCGGGCTTGACGATCGCGTTCTCGTAGGAGAGCAGCACGGCGCAGACCGCGACCCCGAGCCAGTAGACGACGCCCACGCCGAGGGTGACCCCGGACAGCACCATGAACACGACGGCCAGCCCGTGGAAGACGCGGGCGACGGTGAGGCCCGCCACCATGCCGTAGTCGGCGGGAATCGAGTGGAGCCCCTCGCGGCGGTCGTGCTCGTAGTCCATCGTCGCGTAGATGACGTCGAACCCGGCGATCCAGAAGCAGACCACGCCGCCGAGCAGGAACGCCTTCGCGTCGACGTGGTTGGTGATCGCGACCCAGGCGCCGACCGGTGCGAGTCCGTCGACGGCGCCCAGCCACAGGTGGCAGAGCGGCGTGAATCGCTTCAGGTAGGGGTAGATCGCGAACGCCACGACGGGGATCGGTGCCAGCCAGCGCGTGATCGGCGCGAGCTGCGAGATCGCCACGGCGAAGATTGCAACTGACACGAGGCAGAAGGCGAGCACCTGCATCCGCGTCAGGAGGCCGGCCGGGATCTCTCGTCGTGCGGTACGCGGGTTGCGGGCGTCGATCTCGGCGTCGACGAGCCGGTTCAGCGCCATCGCGAGCGACCGCGCGCCCGCCATCGCGACGGTGATCCAGAACAGGTTCGCGAATCCCGGCCAGCCGTCGGCGGCGAACACGGCGCCGACGTAGGCGTACGGCAGCGCAAACAGCGTGTGCTCGAGTCGGACGAGCGCCGAGAGGCGCTGGGCGACGACGCTCACAGGTGGTCCGTCGGTGCCTGGCGCAGCAGCTTCAGGGCGTGGTCGAGCACGGGCTCCACCACGGCGAAGTTCTCGGCGCAGGCCCTCGGGCTGCCGGGGAACGAGAGCACGAGCGTGGTGCCGCGGATCCCGGACACGCCGCGCGTCAGCATCCCGTGCGGCTTGACCGCCATCGACGCGGCGCGCATCGCCTCGTCGATGCCAGGCGCCAGGCGGTCGTACAGCGGCCGCAGCGCCTCCGGCGTCACGTCGCGCGGTGCGAACCCGGTGCCGCCCGTCACCAGCACCAGCGCCGTCCCGGGGTCGCACAGCGCCGTGACGGCGGCGGCAATCGCCTCGACCTCGTCCGGTACCACCGTGCGCGTTGCGACGTCGAAGCCGGCAGCCCGCGCGGCCGTCTCGAGCACCGCGCCCGAGGCGTCCTCACGCTGACCTGCGAAGACGCCGTCGGAGACCGTCACGACGCCCGCCCTCATGCCGGTCGCTCCCAGTCGCCGGACTTGCCGCCCGACTTGGAGACCAGGCAGATGTCGTCGATCGTCATCGCCGGATCGAGCGACTTGCACATGTCGTGCACGCACAGCGCAGCTGCCGCCGCGGCGCACAGCGCCTCCATCTCGACGCCCGTCTGGTGCGTCGTCTCGGCCGCGGTCATGACGCGTACGCAGCCCGCCGCGCGATCGATCTCGAGGTCGACGGCGACGTGCGTCAGCAGCAGGGGGTGGCACAGCGGCAGGATCTGCGGCGTCGACTTGGCGGCCATGATCCCGGCCACCCGCGCGGTCGCGAGCACGTCGCCCTTCGGCATCGTGCCGTCCTCGAGTCGCGCCAGCACCTCGTCGGCGATCCGCACCCTGGCCCGCGCCACGGCCCGGCGGCGCGTCGTCGGCTTGTCGCCGACGTCGATCATGCGGACATCCGTCATGTCCGTAGTGTGCCGAATCCCCCTAGTGGGGTAGGCGGACCGGCCAGGGGAGGGTCGATCCTGGTTATTACCCATGCGACGCGTCCTCCTCACACTCTCCGTGCTCGTCCTCGCCGCGCCGGGAGTGGCCGCGGCCGCCCCCAAGGCCCCGATACCGGTCAGCCCCGGCAACGGCGCGACCACCCAGTGGGTGCCGGCACTCGGGTGGAAGCCCGTCGCTGGTGCCGACCACTACACGTTCCAGATCGCCGCCGACTCGGGGTTCAACTCGCCTGTCGCGGTCTCCGGCGCGAGCGTGCTGCTCACGTACAACACGTGGGCGTCGTTCAAGACGGCGCTGCCGAACGGCAACTACTACTGGCATGTGCGCGCGGTCGACAAGGATGGCAAGGTGTCGCCGTGGTCGGCGCCGTGGCTGTTCCGGAAGCAGTGGCGCGGTGACACCGCGGTGCTCGCGCCCGGCGACGGCGCGACGATCACGTTTCCGACGAACCCGACGCTGAAGTGGCAGCCGGTCACCGGCGCCGCCAAGTACGAGTTCACGATCGCGTCGGACCCCGACCTGTCGTCGCTGGACGGCAAGGCGGCCAAGGCGGTCGAGACCGACGCATCGTCGTTCTCGGTCAACACGGGCCTGTCCGCCGGGTCGACCTACTACTGGTCGATCACGCCGATCGACGCAGCCGGGAATCGCGGCACGCCGTCGGACACGTGGTCGTTCACGTGGAAGTGGCCGTCGACCACGCACCTGACGTACGAGGACCTGGCACCGGCGGCCGACGTCGTCGACCCGCGCTTCTCGTGGGACCCGATCCCGAACGCCGCCCGGTACGACGTCGAGATCAACTCCGACGCCGGATTCGCGGCCGGCTCGAAGTTCTGCTGCGTCGCGCCGACCGTCGCGACGTCGCTGTCGCCGACGACCGTGCTGCTGAACAACCGCTACTACTGGCGCGTCCGCGGCATCGACTCGGACGGCAACTTCGGTGTCTGGAACCAGTGGACGAACCCGGCGACGAGCGAGCAGTTCTTCCGCAAGACGTTCGACACCCGCGATCCCGGCAATCCCGACCCGTCGATCGCCAACCTGCGGATGGCCGACAACCAGAGCGACTCCGGCACCGACTTCGACGGCGACGGCTCGAACGGCTACCAGACCCAGGTCCCGATCGTGACGTGGGATCCGGTGCTGGGTGCGGCCAGCTATGACGTCGAGGTGCGCCTGTTCAACGGCGGCAGCTGCTCGACGCTGATCTGGAGCTCGGTCGTCGCGACGAACGCCTGGACGCCGCTCGGCCCGAACCCGGACGACGATCCGTGGCCGAACGCGCAGCGACCGCTCGCGCAGGACGGCTCGAAGACGCTCCTGCCGGGCACGTACTACTGCGTGCGCGTGCGCGCCCACACCGACAAGGGCTACGACCAGAACCACGTGCTGAAGGACGTCGTCGGCGACTGGAGCTATCTGGACAACGGCACCGCCGGCGTCACGACGGAGAAGGTCGCCTTCCAGTTCCTCGGCTACCCGGACGACACGTCGTGCACCGACAACCCGCCGGCTCCGGATCCGTGCCCGACGCCGCCG
>JBBQFB010000026.1:0-26376 GCA_038321545.1 Gaiellales bacterium | reverse complement strand
TTCCCGAAGCCGCGCAACACCGCCGCCAAGCGCAAGGCGTACAACACCTGCGTGACGGCCTCGAACAACGCGCAGCGGGCGTATGGCCTGAAGGCGCTCAAGGCCACGCTGAAGGGCGCGAACGAGCTGCCGCCGGCCGGTGGCGCGACGGGCACGGCCAGCGTGCGCGTGAACCTCGCCGCGAAGCGGGTCTGCGTGACGCTCACGTTCACCAACTTCGGCGCGGCCGGCGCGCTCGCCGCCCACATCCACCAGGGCGCCGCCGGCGTCGACGGACCGCCCGTCGTCACCCTCGGCACGGCCGAGGTGCTCGCCGCCCTCGACCACCACACGCCCGCCAGGGTGTGCGTGAACGGGCTCGGCACCGCACTGCTGAAGAACCTCCGCGCCCACCCGGGCGGCTACTACGTGAACATCCACAACACGCAGTTCTCGGGCGGCGCAGCGCGCGGCCAGCTGCACAAGTAGGCGATCCGGCCGGTGCGGCGCGCGTTGCACCGCACCGGCTATCCCTTCCGGCGAACCTGTCGTACGATCGCCCTGGAGATCCATGCGCGACCTCGTCGCGCACGTTCAGGGGGACGATCATGCTCGCCAAACGAATCCTCGCGATCGCTGCGACGGCCGCCGGCTGCCTGGTCGTCGCGGGCGTGCCCGCCCAGGCCGCCACGTCGACGCAGTTCAAGGCCAAGTGCCGCGCGGCGTGGAAGGGCAAGACGACGACCGCGGCCTACCGCTCGTACAGCCGTCGCTGCATCAAGGCCGCGACCGCCGCGACCAGCGCCGCCACCGACGCCGGCAACCCGGCCAGCACGCCCGCGAACCGGGCGCGGGCGATCGACGCGTGCACCGTGCAGTTCCCGCTCCCGCGCGCCACCGCGGCGAAGCGGAAGGCGTACACCACGTGCGTCACGGCGTCCGGCAACGCCCAGCGAACCTATGGCGCGCGGCCGCTGTCGGCGAGCATGAAGGGAGCGAACGTCCTCCCGAAGGCCGGTAGCGCCACGGGGCGGCTCAGTCTCCGCCTGAACGACACCGCCCGGCGCGTGTGCTTCACGATGTCCGCGTCGGGCCTCGGCGCCGGCACCGTCACGGGCGCCACCATCCGCCTTGGAACCTCGGCGAGGAACGGCAAGTCGGTGATCAGGCTGGGCGACAAGATCGGCCTCGACGCGCTCAACCATCACGACACGGTGCGATCGTGCGTCGGCAAGGTGCCCAAGGCGACCATCCGCGCGATCCTGAAGCGGCCCGCCAGCTACTACGTGCTGATCTCGACCCTGACCCGGCCGCTTGGCGCAACGCGCGGGCAACTCCACAAGTAGGACGAGCTAGTGCCCGCCCTCGAGGTCGCTCGTGGGCAGGTGGCCTGACCCGTCGACGTGCATCCGGTGCGCCCAGGGCGCGCCGAACGCGACGTCGGTCCCGACCAGCGGGATGCCGGTGATCATCGACGACTCGAGCGTCATCGCCCGGAGGTCCTCGGGCTCGAGGTCGTGGACGTCCTGCTTGCCGCACGCGCGGGCGAACATCTGGCACTCGAGCGTGAGCGCGTTCAGGAAATTCTCGACGCGCTCGGCGGCCACCTCGACCGGCAGCCGCGGGATCAGGCGCTCGTCCTGCGTGGTGATGCCGACCGGGCACTGGCCGGTGTGGCACATCGCGCAGTGCCCCGGCTCGACGCCCAGCGCGTGGTAATCGGCGATGTAGTTTGGCGAGTTGCAGCCGAGCGCGATCATGACGGCCGAGCCGACGCCGACCGCGTCGGCGCCCAGCGCGAGCGCCTTGGCCACGTCGGCGCCGTTCTTGATGCCGCCCTGCAGCACGATCTGCACCTCGCCGAGCAGCCCCATGTCCTCGAGCGCGCGGCGCGCCTCGCAGATGGCCGCCATGGTCGGGATGCCGGTGTGATCGTAGAGGATGTCGGGCGTCGCGGCCGACCCGCCCTCCATGCCGTCGATCACGATCACGTCGGCGCCGGCCTTGGCCGCGAGCTTGACGTCGTCGCGCGTACGCGCGGCGCCGATCTTGACGTAGACCGGAATCTGCCCGTCGGTCGCCTCGCGGATCTGCTCGATCTTGAGCCGCAGGTCGGCCGGGCCGATGAAGTCGGGATGCCGCACGGGCGAGCGCTGGTCGACGCCCAGCGGCAGGTCGCGCATCCGCGCCACCTCGTCCGACACCTTCGCGCCGAGCAGGACACCGCCGGTGCCCGGCTTGGCGCCCTGGCCGACGACGATCTCGACCGCGTCGGCGCTCGCCATGTCGTGGGCGTCGTTGCCGTAGTGGCTCGGGCAGATCTGGTAGATCAGGCGATCGGAGTTGGCGCGCTCCATGGGGTGCATGCCACCGTCGCCGGTGGTGGTCGACGTGCCCGCGCGGCTGGCGCCGAGGCCGATGCCGGCCTTCGCGTTGCGCGACAGCGCGCCGAACGACATGCCGCAGACGGTGATCGGGATCTTCAGGCGCAGCGGCCGCTCGGCGAAGCGCGTGCCGAGCACCGTCTCGGTGTCGCAGCGCTCGCGGTAGCCCTCGAGCGGCACGCGGGACAGCGTGCACGTGAGGAACGTCAGGTCGTCGAAGTTCGGCACCGGCCGCGTGGTCGACATGCCGCGGTAGCGGTAGCGCCCGAGCTCGGCCTTCAGCTGGATGTCCTGGATCACGTCGGGCGTCCAGACGGCGTGGTGGTGCAGCCACCGCCGTGCCTCGATCGCGTCGCGCTGGTCCTCGGTCACATCGCCTCCCGCCAGATCGAGAACTCGCGTCGATCGAAGTTGTGCAGCTTCCCGCCCGAGCCGAGCTTCGTCCAGGCCCGCTTCGGGCCGAGGCCGTGCGGCTCGCAGAGCGAGGCCAGCAGCGCCTCGTCGTCGGCCGTCAGCTCCTTCTCAACGCAGTCGGAGCCGGGCGCGCCGAGGTCGCCGCCGACGAAGATGTCGCCCGCGTACATGGAGTCGCCGATGCCCGCGTCGACGTCGCCGCAGATCACGAGCACGCCCTTCTGGTACATGAAGCCGCTCATGTAGCCGGCGCCGCCGCCGATCACGATCGTGCCGCCCTTGTTGGCGATGCCGGCGCGCGTGCCGACCGAGCCCTTGACGACCACCGAGCCGCCCTTCATGGACGCGCCGACGTTGGTGCCGGCGCCGCCGTGGACGACCACCGAGCCGGCGTGCATGTCGGCGCCGATCGACCAGCCGGCCTCGCCCATCACCTCGAAGTCGGCGCCGTCGCCGAGCGTGCAGCAGAGGTAGCCGACCGAGCCCTCGAAGCGGATCTTGACGGGGTCGAACATCGCGACGCCGAGACAGTGCCGGGCGCCGGGATGGAGCACGCGGATCTCGGGCGCTCCCTCGGCGGCGAGGCGCTTCAGCGCGCGGTTGATCTCGCGCGTCGTCTGGCCGGCGCAGTCGACTACAGCGTCCACATCTCCGCCCTCCCCACGCCCAGCTCGCGGAACGACGCCTGCTCGGCCGCGTCGCCGAACGCCTGGTGGACGGCGATCGGCTCGGACGCGACCGCGACCCAGTCGTCGGTCTCGGCCACGATGCCGGGCATCGAGCCGACGCGGTCGCGGCACATGCCGAGGCCCTCGGGCGTCGCGAGCAGGTAGGAGAACGCGCCGTCCAGGTCGCGAATCGACGCCTCCATGGCCTGCTGGATCGTCGCGCCCTCCTCGAGCCGGTGGGCGAGGTACAGCGCGAGCAGCTCGGAGTCGTTGCCGGTGAAGAAGCGGTGGCCCTTCATCTCGTAGAGGCGGCGGAGCTTGTGGTAGTTCGTGATGTGGCCGTTGTGGACGACGCAGATGTCCGCGAACGGGCGGGCCCAGAACGGGTGGGCGTGCTGCACGTCGATGCGCGACTCGGTGGCGAGGCGTGTGTGGCCGACGCCGTGCCGGCCCGGCGAGCCCGCGAGGCCGTATGCCCGCGCGAGTCCCTCGCCGTCCATCACGTGCTTGTAGATCTGCAGCGAGCGACCGACCGAGAACACCTCGACGTGCGCGTCGGTGCCCTCCACCTCGCGGCAGATGTCCGCGACCGGAATGGTCGCGTCCACGTGAAAGCGGAGCACGCCCGAGTCGAAGTCGGAGTCCTCGACGCCGAACGCTGCGGCCGCGCGCTCGCGAGCGGCATCGGCCGCGACGTGGTCGTCGCCGCACCAGACCCGCACCACCAGGTCCCCGTTCGATGCCGGGTCGTACAGGCCGAGCCCGGTCGAGTCCGGCCCGCGGCCGCGCAGGCCCGTGAGCATGCGTCCGAGCACCTCGGACGCCACCGGCCCGTCGCCGCGCTTCGAGAGGAACCCCGCGATGCCACACATCTCGTAGGCAGCGTAGGTTCGGACGGCCGTCACGGGCTACGTGACGAGCGCGCGCATCAGCGGACGCGGGATGTGCGCGATGCACATGACACGTACCATCACGGCCGTGGCTGAGAAGATCCGTTGGGGCGTGCTGGGCGCGGCGAACATCGCCGTCGAGAAGGTGATTCCCGCGATGCAGCGCGGAGCGCGCACCGAGGTCGTCGCGATCGCATCGCTGCGCCGCGACCGCGGCCAGGCGGCGGCCGAGCAGCTCGGCATCGGGCGCGTCCACGACTCGTACGAGGCGCTGATCGCCGACCCCGAGGTCGACGCGGTCTACAACCCGCTGCCGAACCACCTGCACGTGCCGTGGTCGATCCGCGCCGCCGAGGCCGGCAAGCACGTGCTGTGCGAGAAGCCGATCGGCCTCACCGCGGACGAGGCCCGGTCGCTGCTCGAGGTGCGCGATCGCACCGGCGTGCTGATCGGCGAGGCGTTCATGGCCCGCTCGCACCCGCAGTGGCTGCGCGCCAAGGAGCTCGCAGATTCGGGCGCGCTGGGCGAGCTCCGCGTCGTGACGGGCACGTTCACGTACTTCAACCGCGACCCGCAGAACGTCCGCAACATCCGCGGCATCGGTGGCGGTGCCATGTACGACATCGGCTGCTACCCGATCACGCTGTCGCGAATGATCTTCGGCGAGGAGCCGGCCCGCGTGTTCGGCCTGCTCGAGAACGATCCCGACTTCGGCGTCGACCGGCTCGCCTCGGTGATTCTCGACTACCCGTCCGGCCATGCCACCTTCACGTGCTCGACGCAGCTCGTGCCGTACCAGCGAATGCACATCATGGGCACCACCGGGCGGGTCGAGATCGAGATCCCGTTCAACGCACCGCCCGACAGCCCGTGCCGCCTCTTCGTCGACGACGGCGAGGACCTGCGCGGCGCGACGGCGCGCGTCGAGGAGCTCCCCGTGGTCGACCAGTACACGATCCAGGGCGACCTGTTCGCCGAGGCGATCCAGACCGGCAGCCCCGCTCCGACGCCGCTCGAGGAATCCGTACGCAACATGGAGGTCATCGACGCCGTGTTCCGCAGCGCCGCGAGCGGCCACTGGGAATCTCCCGCCTAGGATTCGTCCATGGCGTACGACGACACCCTGGCGGCCCGCATCCGCACCGCGCTCGAGGGACGCGAGACGATCGTGGAGCGCGCGATGTTCGGCGGGCTCGGCTTCCTCTACCACGGCAACATGTGCGTGGGCGTGCGCGGCGACGCGCTGATCGCCCGCCTCGGTGGCCGCGCCGACGAGGCGCTGTCCGAACCGCACGTGCGGCCGTTCGACAGCGGGCGTGGCCGCACCATGACCGGCTGGCTGCTCGTCGACCCGCCGGGCATCGAGTCGACCGAGGACCTCGAGGCGTGGGTCGACCGCGCCGTCGCCTTCACCGGATCGCTGCCGCCGAAGTAACGGCGGCCGCCACCTACATCAGCGTGTACTCGGGGCCCGAGCCGCCCTCGGGCGGCGTCAGCCGGCCGCCCTTGGCGGTGATCGCGCCGCACTGCACGCAGTTCGACGGCGCCATCTGCACGCGCACCTGGCCGTCGCCGGTCTCGGAGCCCTCGACGACCTCGTAGACCGCAGCCGGGCACATGTTGACCCACGTGCGGGCGATCTCGAGCGGGACGCGCTGCTGGATCCGGATGTGGTTCGGCTGGTCGTCGCGCGTGCGGTTGCCCGACAGGAACACGGACGACAGCTTGTCGAACGTGAGCACGCCGTCCGGCTCGATCGGCTGCCGGCCCATGGTGCGCATCTCGACCTCGGCGTCGTCCCGGTGCCCGAACGGCCGCAGCGGCAGCGCGCCGCGGATCAGATCGATGCCACCGGCCATCTGGCCGCCGACCAGCAGCCCGCGCGACAGCGCCTGGCGCAGGTTGCGGTAGCGGTAGAGCTCCTTGCCGATGTGGCTCGCACGCACCGCCGCGTCGTATGGCTTGAGCGCATCGGGCGCCGTCAGGTCGGCGCCCTCCTTGAGGCCGCCGTAGATCGCCTCGGCGGCGAGCATGCCGGAGCGCATCGCGTAGTGGACGCCCTTCAGCCGCGGGATGTTCACGAGGCCGGCCGAGTCGCCCGTCAGCACGGCGCCCGGCAGGGCGAGCGTGTCGGGAATCGAGTAGAAGCCGCCGGACGGGATCGTCTTCGCGCCCCATGCGACGCGCTCGGCGCCGTCCAGCAGGCGGCGGATGAACGGGTGCGTCTTGAACTCCTGCAGCACGTCGTGCGGCGACAGGCCGCTATCGGCGTACTCGAGACCGGCCACGAATCCGATGCAGATGTGCTCGGGGCCCATCGGGTAGATGAACGAGCCGCCCACCTCGCCGTACCTGGCGGACCAGCGGAGCGGCCAGCCGAGCGTGTGCATGATCCGGTCGAGCGGCCGGGCGACCTTCCAGATCTCCTTCACGCCGATCTCGTAGGCCTGCGGGAAGCGCGAGCCGACGCTGAAGTGGTCGAGCGCGACACCACGGAGATGGCCCTGCGTGCCCTCGGCCAGCACCGTCGCCTGCGCCACGATCTCGGTCGGCGGCGCTGCTCCCGGAGGCGCGTTGCCGTTGCGGTCGAGGCCCATCGGCGCGGTCTGCACGCCGCGCACCGCACCGCCTTCCACCAGCAGCCGCAGCGCCGTGGTCTCGGGCTGCACGAAGGCGCCCAGCTCCTCCGCCCGCTCACCCATCCAGCGCGTCAGGCGCGACAGCGAGAAGATCCAGTTGCCCTTGTTGTGGAACGGCGGCGGCGTCGGCAGGCGCTGCGCCCGGCCGCGCGTCATGAAGTACACGCCCTCGCCGGTCACCGGTCCGTAGGTCGGCATCTGGTCGAGCGGCAGATCGGGGAACAGGTCGCGGAGCGCGCTCGGGTTGACGATCGCGCCCGACAGCTCGTGCGCGCCGGGAGCGCGGCCCTTCTCGAGCACGATCAGCGGCACCTCGCCGAGGCGTTCCAGCGTCGCCGGGTCGTCACCGAGCAGCTGACCGAGCCGCACGGCGCAGGCCATGCCGGCCGGCCCGCCGCCGACGATCGCGACCCCGCACTCGATGCGCAGGTCGGCAGGACCGTCGGGCTTCTTGACGTAGTCCGCCGCGGCGAACGGCGGCGGGAAGTCGGCCGGAATCATCCTCACCCGGGAGACGATACCCCTGTGCGCGACCGGCGGGCGTCGGTCTCGCCGGAAGGAGCCACCGCCGGGGCGGCGAAGGATGCCCGGGCATGAAGACGTTCCTCTACCTGATTGGCCTCTGCGTCGTGCTGCTGGTCGTCGCGAACTCGCAGGGCGCGAGCGCCCACTTCTGCCTCGGAAAGCAGAACGGCTGCCTCGTGCTCGGATCCCAGGGGATCCACCTCGTCTCGAACGAAGAGGCGAAGAAGCTCAGCGACGCGGTCCCGTAAGCCGTGCGTCCCGGCGCGACCTCGGCGGTCCTGCGCTGGCGCGTGGGAGCGTGGCTCGTCGGCACCGGCGTGCTGCTGCTCGTCGCCGACCTCTTCTTCCTGCACCAGGGCTTCGGCTTCTGGTGCCTCTGCCTGTTCCTCGCCATCCTCGGCTCGCTGGTCGGCAACCCGTTCCGCGTGATGAGCCGCCTCCGCGCCGGCGGGCCGGCCGACCCGGTCGTGCGGCTGCGCCCCCTCGGGGTGGTCGGCTTCATCGTGATGATGGTGCTGTTCCTGGTGCCGTTCGCGATCGGCGAGTGGGCGCTGAACGCGATCGGCGAGCTGTTCGAACGTCGCGCCGGGCGTCCGGTGGACGACGACGGGGGCGTGCAGCTGGCGCCGGACGAGGAGACGCTGGCCGGCCATCCGCCATCGCCGTGGCCCGGCGCCGAGGGCTTCGAGGACATCTTCTACGACGAGCAGGATCCGAACCGGAAGCGGCTCAGCCGGGCCCGGACGGCCCGGCGCAAGCTGATGCGTCGCTGATCCGGCAGATCGCCTGGCCGACGGTCACCGTCTGGCCGGCGACCACGGCGAGGTCCTGCACGACGCCGGCCCGCGGGGCCGCGATCTCGTTCTCCATCTTCATCGCCTCGATGATGGCGATCACCTGGCCGGCCTCGACGGCGTCGCCCTCGGCCACCTCGACCTTCAGCACGCCGCCCTGCATCGGGCTCGTCACGGTGCCGGCCGCAGCCGCCCTGCCGCCGCCGGCACGGCGCGCCTCGCGCCGCCGGCGGGCCTCGATCAGCACCGGGTCGTCGGGCGCGTGCACGCGCACGTCGAACCGGCGGCCGTCCACCTCGGCGACGTAGCTGCGGCTGCGGGAGGCGTCGGACTGGCCCGCGAGCGGCTCCTCGGAAGGGGCCAGCTGGGCCGGCCACACGTTCTCGACCAGTCCCGCACAGGTCTCGCCGCGGGCGAACTCGGGCGCCTCCATGATCAGGCGGTGGAGCGGGATCAGCGTGCGGACGCCCTCCACCACCATCTCGTCGAGCGCGCGGCGCATGCGCGCCCGGGCGAGGTCGCGGGTGCGGTCCCAGACCACGAGCTTCGCGACCATCGGGTCGTACAGCGCGTTGATCTCACCGCCCTGCTCGAGCGCCGAGTCCACGCGCACGCCCGGCCCCGACGGCTCGCGGTAGCGGGTCACCCGTCCCGGCGAGGGCAGGAAGGTGGTCGGATCCTCGGCGTTCACCCGGCACTCGATCGCGTGCCCGCGCAGCACCACGTCGTCCTGCACGAACGACAGCGGTCGGCCCTGCGCGACGAGGATCTGCTCGCGCACGAGGTCGATGCCGGTCGCCATCTCGGTGATGGTGTGCTCGACCTGGATGCGCGTGTTCATCTCGAGGAAGAACACGTCGCCGCTGGTGTCCATCAGGCACTCGATCGTGCCTGCGCCGACGTAGCCGACCGCGCGGGCGGCGGCGATCGCCATGGTGCCGAGGCGCGTGCGGATCTCAGGGGTGACGGCCGGCGACGGCGTCTCCTCGACGATCTTCTGGTGGCGCCGCTGCAGCGTGCAGTCGCGCTCGTGCAGCGAGACGACGGCACCGTGCGTGTCGGCCATCAGCTGCACCTCGACGTGGCGCGGGTCGGCGAGGTACTTCTCGACGTAGACGGCGGAGTCGCCGAAGTACGACTCGCCCTCGCGTTGCGCGGCCGCCAGGGCGCGCTCCGCCTCGGCCGGGCCGGCCACGACCTTCAGGCCCTTGCCGCCGCCGCCGGCGGCCGCCTTGAGCGCGATCGGCCAGCCGTACTGCTCGCCGAGCTCGATCACGCGGGCCGGGTCGTCGACGCGCTCCGTGGTGCCCGGCACGATCGGCACGCCGGCCGCGAGCATGATCTCGCGCGCACGGATCTTGGAACCCATCGCGTCGATGGCCTCGGCGGGCGGGCCGATCCAGGCGATGCCCTCCTCTGCGCAACGGCGGGCGAACGAGGCGTTCTCCGCCAGGAAGCCGTACCCCGGATGGATGGCGTCGGCGCCCGCCTTGCGGGCCGCCGCGAACACGCGGTCCTGGTCGAGGTAGGAGGCCGACGGCGCGCCCGGGCCGAGCAGGTAGGCGTCGTCGGCGCGCCGAACGTGCAGCGCGTCGCGGTCGGCCTCGGAGTACACGGCGACGCAGCCGATGCCGAGCTCGCGCGCGGCGCGGAACACGCGCAGCGCGATCTCGCCGCGGTTCGCGACCAGGATCCGCTTGAACGTCGTCACTCGCGAGCTTCCTCGGCGCCGGCCGTGCGCCACGCGCTGGCGTGCCCGCGCGGCTGCTCGAACGCACGGTCCTCGGCCAGTGCCTGCTCGACGGCGGCGATCAGCGCAGCGGCCTCGTCCGGCTCCGGTTCCGGGGTGATGTCGAAGTCCAGGCCCTGCACTAGAGGCTCACAGCGGGATGTTGCCGTGCCTGCGCTTCGGCCGTTCCACGCGTTTGGTGAGGCTCGTGGCCAGCGCGTCGCAGAGCACGCGGCGCGTGGTTCGCGGGGCGATCACGTCGTCGACGTAGCCGCGCTCGGCCGCGGTGTACGGGTTCGCGAAGCGGGCCCGGTAGTCGTCCACCAGCTCGGTGCGGCGGGCGGCCGGATCCTCCGCCTCCGCGAGCTCCTTGCGGAACACGATGTTGACGGCGCCGTCCGGCCCCATCACGGCCACCTCGGCAGTCGGCCACGCGAAGTTGAAGTCGGCCCGGAGGTGCTTGGAGCCCATCACGTCGTACGCGCCGCCGTACGCCTTGCGCGTGATCACGGTCAGCTTCGGCACGGTCGCCTCCGCATACGCGTAGAGCAGCTTCGCGCCGTGCCGGATGATCCCGCCCCACTCCTGGCTGGTACCGGGCAGGAAGCCGGGCACGTCGACGAACGTCACCAGCGGCACGCCGAACGCGTCGCAGGTGCGCACGAACCGCGCGGCCTTCTCGCTGGACGCGATGTCGAGCACGCCCGCCATCTGCGACGGCTGGTTGCCGACCACGCCGACGGCGTGCCCGCCGAGCCGCGCGAAGCCGCACACGATGTTCATCGCGTGCGCGGGCTGGATCTCGAGGAAGTCACCCTCGTCGACGATCGCCTCGATCACGCGCTTCATGTCGTAGGGCCGGTTCGGCGAGTCGGGGATGAGCGTGTCGAGGTCGGGAATCTCGCGGTCGACCGGGTCGGCCGTCGCGTGCCACGGCACCGGCTCGAGGTTGTTGTCGGGGAGGTGCGCGAGCAGCGCGCGGGCCTCGGCGATGCAGTCGGCCTCGGAGTCCGACACGATGTGCGCGACGCCCGACTTGACGGCGTGCGCGTCGGCGCCCCCCAGCTCCTCCATCGAGACGTCCTCGCCGGTGACGGTCTTCACGACGTCGGGGCCGGTGATGAACATGTGCGACGTGCCGCGCACCATCAGGATGAAGTCGGTGATCGCCGGCGAGTAGACCGCACCGCCGGCGCACGGCCCCATCACGAGCGAGATCTGCGGGATCACACCCGACGCGTCGACGTTGCGCACGAAGATGTCGGCGTAGCCGGCCAGCGAGACGACGCCCTCCTGGATGCGCGCGCCGCCCGAGTCGTTGATGCCGACCAGCGGCGAGCCGAACCGCAGCGCCATGTCCATCACCTTGCAGATCTTCTCCGCGAACACCTCGCCGAGCGAGCCGCCGAAGACCGTGAAGTCCTGCGAGAAGGCGAACACCCGGCGGCCGTTCACGAGGCCGTGCCCGGTGATCACGCCATCGCCGTAGGGACGCTTGCGGAGCATCCCGAAGTTGGGATTGCGGTGCTGGACGAAGCGGTCGAGCTCGGTGAAGGTGCCCGAGTCGAACAGCGCCTCGATGCGCTCGCGCGCGGTGCCCTTGCCGCGGTCTCGCTGCCGCGCGATGGCCGCCTGGTCGCCCGTCTCGACCTTCGCCGTCAGCCGCTCGAGATGCTCGAGCCGCTCGGCCGTGGTGTGCGGTGCGTGCCGGTCGGTCATGGGAACGCGATCGTACCCGTGCCTCCGGTGGCGGGCGTCAGGCGCTCAGCAGGCCTTGCGGTCCGCCAGAGCGTGCGCATCGTCGCGGACCAGCGCCCAGGCCTGGTCGGGCGGGACGCCCGCCTCGATCTGGCCGCGGATCGTCTCGCGCACCCTGTCGACCTTCGCGCGGTCCTCCGGCGCGCCGTCCAGGCACTCGGGGACCGACTCCATCAGCGTCGCCACCGCCAGCCGGCAGGTCGAGTCGATCGGGTTCGCGATGTACTCCGGCAGGGCGTCGGACTCGATGATGTTGACGTACTGGCTCATCCGTCGCGGGAGCGGGTAGCGGCCGCAGTTCGCCACGCCGGTCGGGGTCGCGGCGACGGCCGCCTCGGTCGAGCCGACCTGGTTCTGGTCGATCTTGGTGTCGCTCGACCCGCACGCGGCGAGCAGTAGCGGCACGAGCACGGCGAGCAGCCAGATGCGGCGCACCGTTACCGGCCCGCGATCAGCGCGTCGTACGTGCCCCACTCCTCGCGGAGCACGTCGCAGATCTCGCCGATCGTGCACCGCTCCGCGAGCGCGGAGCGCATCGGCTCGAGCAGGTTCACGTCGCTCGCGACGGCCGCCGCGCGGACGGCGGCCAGCCGGGCTGCCGCCGCTTCGGGATTGCGGCCCGCCCGGAACTCACGGGTGCGGTCGGCCTGCCGCTGTTCGGCGGCCGGATCCAGCCGGTGCAGCTCGGGCTCGGCCCGCCCGGCGTCCTGGTAGCGGTTGACGCCGACCACGACCAGCGAGCCGTCCTCGATGCCGCGCTGGTAGGCGAACGCGGCCTCCTCGATGCGGTCCTGCACGGCGCCGGACTCGATCGCGGCGACCGCGCCGCCCATCGCGTCGATCTCGTCGATCAGGGCTCGCGCGCCGGCCTCCAGCTCGTCGGTCAGCATCTCGATGTAGTACGAGCCGCCGAACGGATCGGTCGTCGCGGTGGTACCGGCCTCGAACGCGAGCACCTGCTGCGTGCGCAGCGCGAGCGTGGCGGAGTGTTCCGTGGGCAGCGCGAGCGCCTCGTCGAAGCCGTTCGTGTGCAGCGACTGGGCGCCCCCCGCGACCGCCGAGAAGGCCTGCAGCGCGACGCGGACGATGTTCACCTCGGGCTGCTGGGCGGTGAGCGTGGAGCCGCCGGTCTGGGCGTGGAAGCGCAGCGCCTGGCTCCGCGGCTCGAGCGCGCCGAAGCGGTCGCGCATGATGTGCGCCCAGAGGCGGCGGGCGGCGCGGAACTTGGCGATCTCCTGGAACACGTCGTTGTGGGCGTTGAAGAAGAACGACAGCCGCGCCGCGAAGTCGTCGACCGCGAGGCCCGCGGCGATCGCCGCCTCGACGTAGGCGATGCCGTTCGCGAGTGTGAACGCCAGCTCCTGGACGGCCGTGGAGCCGGCCTCGCGGATGTGGTAGCCGGAGATCGAGATCGTGTTGAACCGCGGCAGGCGGGCCGACGCGTACCGGAACGTGTCGGTCGTCAGCCGCATCGAGGGACGCGGCGGGAAGATGTAGTTCCCCCGCGCGCAGTACTCCTTGAGGATGTCGTTCTGGATCGTGCCGCGGAGGTCGCCGGCGGCGGCGCCCTGGCCGGTGCCGACCAGCTCGTAGAGCAGCAGCATCATCGACGCCGGGGCGTTGATGGTCATCGACGTCGACACGCCGTCGCCGAGCGGGATGCCGTCGAACAGCCGCGCCATGTCCTCGACCGAGTCGATGCCGACGCCGGTGCGGCCGACCTCGCCGGCTGCGCGCGGATCGTCGGAGTCGAGCCCGAGCTGCGTCGGCAGGTCGAACGCCACCGACAGGCCCGTCTGCCCGCGCTCGAGCAGCAGGTGGAAGCGGCCGTTCGTCTCCTCTGCCGAGGCGAACCCTGCGTACTGGCGCATCGTCCACGGACGGCTCCGGTACCCGTCGGCACGGACGCCGCGTGTGAACGGGAACTCGCCCGGCGACCCGAGCTCGTGCGGCCCCGTGTCGGTCGCGAAGACGGGCACCTCGATTCCGGAGTCGGTGTGACGGTCGCTCGGCACCCGGGCAGCGTAGAGGACGCGGCTAGACTGGCCTCCATGAAGCGGCCGGATATGCCCGTACGCGTCGCCGCCCGCCAGGCTGCGGGCCCGGGGCGGTTCTCGCCCTCGTGATCCGCGTGCGCGTCCGTCTGTTCGCGATGCTGCGAGAGCGCGCCGGCCGCTCGTCGGTCGACGTCGAGCTGGCCGCGGGGTCGACCGCCGGCGACGTCTGGGCAAGCCTCGGCATCGGCGACGAGCCGCCGGCGCTGGGCGTGGCGGTCAACCGGGCCTACGCCGACCGCGCGACCGCGCTCGCCGACGGCGATGAGGTCGCGTTCATCCCTCCCGTCTCCGGCGGTGCGATCGAGCCGTACGTCGCTCTCACCGACGACCCGATCGATCTGAGCGACATCGTCGCGCGCGTCTCACGCCCGGGCGCGGGCGCGATCGCGACGTTCTCGGGCACCGTGCGCGACTACTCCCGCGAACGCGACGTCGAGAGGCTGGAGTACGAGATCTATCCCGAGATGGCGATCAGCGAGCTGCTGCGGATCACCTCCCAGGCCGCCGCGCGCCACGACTTGCTCGCGATCGCCGTCGTGCACCGCGGCGGGCCTTGCGAGATCGGCGAGACGACCGTTGCCATCGCCTGCTCGGCGCCGCACCGCGGGCAGGCGCTGGACGCCTGCCGCGACACCATCGAGGCCCTCAAGAAGGCGGTTCCGATCTGGAAGCGCGAGGTCTACCGGGACGGGGCGGCATGGATCGGGCAGGGGTCGTGAGCGACCTCCTGGTGCTCGTCCCCGAGCACGGTGAGCCCGTCTCGCTGTCGCGCTCGGCGTGGGAGGCGACCGTCGACTTCCTGGCCGATCACGAGGCGTTCCACGAGTCGCTGCTCGAGGCGTGGCGGCGCGCGCCCGGCGTCGTCGTCTCCGATCTGCAGGCGACGCGCATGGCGGGCCTCGCCGACCACGAGGCCGACGATCCGGACACCGACGTGGGCGACCGCGCCGGCCTGTCGCGGCTGGCCGAGTTCTGCCGTGCCAGCGGCGGCTTCCTGGTTGCCGGGCCCGAGGCGATCGCGCCGCCGGCGCCCGTCGAGGCCACGGTCGAGGAGCCGATGTACGCCAGCCAGCGCGCCGAGGCGGCAGCCGCCGCGGCCGCGCCGGCGGAGCCGCCCGCGTGGCACGCGAAGGCCCGGCGCGTGCTGGGGCCGTTCGCGGTGGTGCTGATCTTCGCGGTGAAGTGGGTCGCGAAGCTGAAGATCCTGCTCGTCGCGCTGCCGAAGATCGGGTTCCTGAAGGTGGCGCTGCTCGGAGCCACCAACCTGTGGTTCTACGCGCTGTTCTGGGGCTGGCAGATCGCAGCGTGGGTGATCGTGTTGTTGCTGGTTCACGAGCTCGGCCACGCGATCGCCTACAAGTCGTTCGGGCTCGGTGTCGCGCGCATCGGGTTCGTCCCGTTCCTGGGTGCGTACGCGATGTCCAAGACCGCGCCGGAGAGCGCCTGGGTGAACGCGCTGTGCGCGCTGGCCGGACCGTTCGTGGGCGGCGTCGGCGCGGCGGTGCTGTGGTTCTACGGCCACCGCACCGGCTCCGATCTGCTGAGCGCCGCCGCGACGCTCGGGTTCCTGCTGAACCTCTTCAACATGGTGCCGGTGGTGCCGTTCGACGGCGGCGTCGCGGCCGGCGCGATCCACCCGTACGTGTGGTTCGTCGGGATCTTCGGGCTGACGGCCGTGACGCTCCGGTTCCCGAACGTGATCCTGTTCCTGTTCCTCGGCATCGCGCTGTGGCAGGCGTACGGGCTGCTGAAGCGCTACCGGGCGGGTGACGAGGCGACGTTGCGCTTCTACCGGAGCGTCACGCCGAGGCAGAGGATCGTGATCGCCGTCCTCTACTTCGGCATCGCAGCGCTGCTGGCGGCCGGCTTCTTCGAGGCCGCCCCGCCGCGTCCGGTGTAGCGCACCGCGCGCCCTACCAGGCGATTCGTGGCCAACCGCGCGCACACCGCGCCATCTCCGAACGCCGTCCTACGAAGCGCGTACTTCGTGGCACTTCCGCCACATTGCGTTCCGGGGTCTGACCCCCGTGGCCGGGCGTTTCGGGGTCAGACCCCACGCCTGGAACGCGCGCCGCATCGCGCCGAACGCGCCTAGCCCGAGGCCGGGACCCTGTTCAGCGTCGCGTCGATGAGGCGCGGCATGTCGGCCCAGATGTTCTTCGAGCCGAGCAGTACACCGAGCACGTTGCGGTTGCCGCGCCTCACCGCGACCACCAGGCACGCGCCGGCGGCCGTCGTGAAGCCCGTCTTGACGCCGTACGTACCCTTGTAGGAGAACAGCATCCGGTTGTGGTTGCGGTACTCCTTCATGTGAATCGGCGCCGCCCACGACACGCGCTTCACGCGCGTCGAGACGACCTTGCGGAACGTCGCGTCGCCGAGCGCGTACCACGCCATGATCGCCTGGTCGTTGGCCGACGACCGGTTGCGCTTGTCGTCCAGCCCGTTCGCACTCGCGTAGTGCGTGTCCGCCATCCCGAGGTCGCCCGCCGCCTCGTTCATGAGCCCGTAGAACCGCTGGATGTCGCCGCCGCCGAGGTCATACCCGAGGGTGTACGCCGAGTCGTTCGCCGAGATCAACAGCGCCGAGTTGAGAAGCAGCCGCCGCGTGTAACGCCCGCCGGCGACGAGGTCGTCGCGAGACGGCTCCACCAGCGTCGCCGCGCGAGGCACCCGCACCGTTACTGCGAGATTGCCCTGTTCGGCCGTCAGCAACCCCGTCATCATCTTCGTGAGCGACGCGATCGGTCGCTTCTGGTGCGGCTCCTTCGCATAGATGACCGCGCCGTTGCGGAGGTTCACCGAGATGTACGCCTGCGCCGTGAGGCCGGGCGAGAACGGACCGCCGGAGACCTCCGAGGGGTAGCTGAGCGCCGGCGGCGCCGGACGTGCGAGGACGCTCGTGTCCGGGGCGACCGAGGGGTGCACCGCCAGGAGCACGGCCGCGAAGATCCGGTCGAGCACGCCGGAACCATACACTTCGGCCATGGCGGACCTCCGTAGCCTGCCGTCCGTGGACCGGATCCTGCGCGAGCCTGCCGCGCAGGAGCTGGCCGCCCGCGCGGGACGCGACGTGGCGGTCGCCGGCGTGCGGCGCGCGCTGGCCGACCGGCGGCGCGACGGCGTCACCGGCGACGACCGCGACGAGGTGGCCGCCGCGATTGCGCGGGAGGCGCTCGACCGCGAGGCGCCCCACCTGCGGCCGGTCGTGAACGCCACCGGCGTGATCGTCCACACCAACCTCGGCCGCGCGCCGCTGGCTCGCGAGGCGCTGGCCGCAACCGACGCCGTCGCGAGCGGGTACGCGAACCTCGAGCTCGATCTCGAGACCGGCGGACGCGGCTCGCGCCAGGATGCCGTCGCGCCGCTGATCGCGTCGCTGACCGGCGCCGAGACGGGACTGGCGGTGTCCAACAACGCCGCCGCGCTCGTGCTCGTGCTGAGCGCCCTCGCCGCCGGCCGCGACGTGCTCGTGTCCCGCGGCCAGCTGGTCGAGATCGGCGACGGCTTCCGGATCCCCGACATCCTCGCCGCGAGCGGCGCCCGGCTGGTCGAGGTCGGCTCGACGAACCGCACCTCGGCCGCCGACTACGAGCGCGCAATCGGCCCCGACACCGCGCTGTTGCTGCGGGTGCACCCCTCCAACTACCGCATCGTGGGCTTCACCGAGGAGGTCGACACGGCGACGCTCGCCGCCATCGGCGGGCGCCACGGCGTGCCGGTCCTGGACGACATCGGCTCCGGTCTGCTGCAACCCGACCCGGTGTTCGCCGGCGAGCCCGACGCGCGCTCGGCGATCGCAGCCGGCGCGACGCTGATCTGCTTCTCCGGCGACAAGCTGCTGGGCGGCCCGCAGAGCGGCATCATCGCCGGCACCAGGGAGGCCGTCGATCGCGTCCGCCGGCACCCGCTGGCCCGCGCCGTGCGCATCGGCAAGCTGGCAGTCGCGGCCCTCGAGGAGACGCTCCGGCTGCACCGCGATCCGGTCCGGGCCCGCGCGTCGATTCCCGTCCTGCGGATGGCGCACGAGCCCGCCGCCGCCGTGCGGGATCGTGCGGAGCGCCTTGCCGCCGCCATCGGCGGCGACGTCGTCGATAGCGAGGCCCGTGTCGGCGGCGGCGCGATGCCGGCACTCGCGCTCGCCTCGAGCGCCGCGACCCTGCCCGATCCAAGCGGCGCGCTGCTCGCCGCGCTGCGGGCCGGCGACCCGCCCGTGATCGGCCGCGTCGAGGGTGGTCGCCTGCTGCTCGACGCCCGTACGCTCACGGACCACGATGTCGCCGTCGTCGCCGCGGCGGTGCTGGTCGCCCGCGCATGACGCTGCACACGCTGGGGACGGCGGGCCACGTCGACCACGGTAAGACGGCGCTGATCCGGGCGCTCACCGGAACCGACACGGACCGGCTGGAGGAAGAGCGCCGGCGCGGCATCTCGATCGAGCTCGGCTACGCGCTGCTCGACCTCGGCGACGGTCTCGAGCTGTCGGTGATCGACGTGCCCGGCCACGAACGGTTCGTCCGCACGATGGTGGCCGGGGCGACGGGGATCGACCTGGCACTGGTCTGCATCGCCTGCGACGACGGCGTCATGCCGCAGACCCGCGAGCACCTCGCGATCCTCGACCTGCTCGAGGTCGCCCACGGCGTCGTGGTGCTCACGAAGCGCGACCTGGTCGACGACGACGGCGCCGCGCTGGCCCGTGAGGACGCGACCGAGACGCTCGCCGCCACCCGGCTGGCGGACGCGGAGATCGTCGAGGTCTCCGCCCGCACCGGTCTCGGCCTGGACGAGTTGCGCGCTGCTCTGCGGCGCGCGGCGGGAGCGGCGCGCCGGGTGCGCACGTCGGGCCGCACACGGCTGCCGGTGGACCGCGTGTTCTCGCTGCGCGGCATCGGGACCGTCGTGACCGGGACGCTGTGGGGCGGATCGATCGCGGTGAACGACCGCGTGACGCTGTTGCCGAAGCAGATCGACGGTCGCGTCCGGTCGCTCCAGACGCACGATCGCGACGTCGCCTCGGCCAGCGACGGCGGTCGCGTCGCCGTCTGCCTGGTGGGGGTCGAGCGGAGCGACATCGCCCGCGGCACGACCGTCGTCGCCGGCCCGCTGCCACCCACCTCCTACCGCCTCGATGTCGAGCTGCACCCGGTGCCCGGTGCGGGTGCCCTGACGAACGGCGAGCACGTCGAGGTGCTCCACGGCACGGCGGCCGCACACGCACGCGTGATCCTGCTGGACGGTTTCGGACTCGCCCAGCTGCGTTTGGAGCAACCACTTGCGACGCTCCGCGGCGACCACGTCATCCTGCGCACGCTCGCTCGGCCCACGACCGCGGCGGGGGCCGTGATCGGCGACCCGCGGCCCGAGCGTCATGCGGGCGGGACCGACGTCACGGCGCGCCTCCGTGCGCTGCTCGACGGGGCCGATACCGACGTCCTGCTCGCGAGCATCGCCGCCCGGCCGGCGTGTGCCACCGACCTGGTCGAGGGCGGGCTGCTCGACCCGGCCAACGCCGGGGCGGCCGAGGCCGCGCTGGTCGCGGCCGGTGAACTGGTTGCGCTCGGCGACGGCTGGCTGATGACGGCGGCCGCCTACGCCGCGGCGAAAGCCCACGCGCGGGCGACGCTGACCGCCCGCGCCGCCGCAGCCCCGCTCGCGCCCGGCGTGGCGGCTGCGGCCGTGGCGGGAACCGACCGTCACGCCGATGCGCTGCTGGCGCGTCTCGAGCGCGACGGCGTGCTCGAGCGGCGCGGCGCCGAGGCAGTGGCGCCGGGCACACACACCTCGAGCGAGACCGCGGCGCACGCCGCCGGCGCGCTGCTCGACGCGCTCGCCGGCGACCCGCGACTGGAGGACGCGCTGGCGGCGACGGGCCTCGATGCGGCCACCGGCCGGGCGCTGGTCGCAGTGCTGGAGGCCGAGCATCGCCTCGTGCGGCTCGGCGACGGGCTCGCGGTACCGCAGGCGGCCTACGACGAGGCGCGGCGGATCGTCGTCGACGGGTGCCGCGCCAACGGCCGCTTCACGCTCGCCGAGCTGCGCGACGCGACCGGCACGTCGCGCCGCTACGCGCAGGCCATGCTGGAACGACTGGATGCCGACGGGGTGACGCGTCGCATCGACGACCACCGCGTGTTGCGACGGCGGGCGGCCGCCGAACGCTGACCGCGCGTCAGTGGTTCTTGCGCTGCTCCAGAGCGACGGCGATGCCGAGGATCACGATCAGGGCGATGATCAGCACGAACATCGCCTGCGTGACCTTCTCCTCACCCAGATTGGCCTTCTCCGCGGCACCGGCGACGGCGGGCACGAGAAGCGAGAGGAACGAGGCGAGGCCGAGGGAGCGGAGCATCCGGTTCACGCCGGAAACGATAGCGCAGTGGGCTCCCGGCCGGGGTCGGGACTAACAAACGGGTGAGTCGCCAAGCTGCGCTATGATGCCCGTCCCAGCGACGGTGGAGAGGAGCCCTGCTTGGCGTCTGCTGCAACTTTTGAGGTCGGCGAAGTGATGGTCTTCGGTTCCGAGGGCTTTGCCCGCGTCGAGGCCGTCGGCGAGAAGGTCGCACTCGGTCGCACTGCGGTCTTCCTCGACCTGTTCGTGTTCGACGCCAACATGCGGGTGTCCGTTCCCGTCGAGCGCGCGCTCGAGCGCGGTCTCCGGCCGATCGCGAGCACCGACGAGATCGAGAACGTGCTGGACAGCCTCCAGGAGTCCCGCTGGACGTCGATTCCGTGGAACCGTGACGGCCGTCTCGTCAAGGAGCGGTACGCGGAGGGCGGGCTCGAGGCGATCCTCGACACCCTCGGCTCCCTGATCGAGCTGGCAGGCACGAAGAAGCTCAACGACGCGCAGCGGACGCTGCTCGACCGCGCCCGGCGGGCGCTCGTGCTCGAGACCTCCGCCGCGCTCGGCATCGAGGAGACCGAGGCCTCCGAGCGCGTCGATGGTCTGCTCGGCGCGGCCGCCTGACCGAGCCTGCCATGGCGCCGGCGAGTATTCCCTGGACGACGGATGAGGAAGCCAACCGGCTCCTCGCCGTCGATGCCAACGCGCTGCTGATCGGCTTCGTGCTCGACCAGCAGGTGCCGGTCCAGAAGGCCTTCGCGGGTCCGCTGGTGCTGCGCGAGCGCCTCGGCCACCTCGATCCGGCGCGCATCGCCGCGATGGACGAGGCCGCGTTCATCGCGGTCTGCGTCGAGCGGCCGGCCATCCACCGTTTCCCCGCCAACATGGCCCGGCGCGTCCAGGACCTGTGCCGCGTGATCGTCGACACCTATGGCGGCGACGGTGCGCGCGTCTGGACGAACGCCACCGACGGCGCCGACCTGTACGCGCGCCTCGGCTCGCTGCCCGGCTTCGGTGAGATGAAGATCAACTCGCTCGCGATGCTGCTGCACCGCCGCTACGGCGTCGCTCTCGAGGGCCTCGACGCGCTGCTGCCGACGCACCCGGTGCTCGGCGGAGTCACGACGGCCGAGGAGCTTGCCGCCTACCAGGCGCACAAGCGGGCGAAGAAGGCCGCCGCCCGCGCGGCACACGCTCCAGCCACTTCGTAGAGCCAAATCGGGGATTCCGCTTCGCGGCGCCGGAGCAGTTTGGAAGCGGTTTGGCAAGCCCCGTGGTCGACGATCCCTTGTCTGCGTCGGGCTAGTCGCGTGCTTCCCGAGATCGGGTTCGCCGGCCACTGCAGGGGCACCCGCGTCCTGCGCGTCTGACCGTCGCTCGCCGGTCGACCCGCGCCATGAACGTCGACGATGCTCGTGGCGATCCGCGTTTTCGGCGCTCCCCCGTACGTACTAACCTTGCCCGCGGGGCGACGATCTACGGGTGTGCGTGCCGATACAGGCACCATGGAGAGCTTGCTGAACCGCCGTCGGACGGAACCCGGCCACTCGGCCCGGTTCTCCTTCCGATCCGGCTCGAGTCACGACTCGCCCGGCAGGCTCGCCGTGGTGACGGCCTTCGTCGTCGTGCTGATCGCTCTCGCGACTGCCAGTACCGGTTGGCGATACGAGCTAGCGCTGGCCGACTCGAAGGCCGCGCTCCACGAAACGGCGAACAAGCACGGCGCGGAACAGGCCGTGACGGCCTACTGGCGGGAACGGGAAACGATGAACGAGTATCTGTTGAGCCCGTCGTCGTCGCTGTCCACGGAATCCGAGTCGCGGCGCCGCGAGTTCGAGGACTCACTGCAAGGACTCAACGCTGACAACGCGTCCGAGCGTCGATTGGTGCTGTTGTCGCTGCCGGCCCATGCTGAGCTGGTCCGTCGCTTCTCCGAACGTCGAGCGGCGGCACTACAGAGCGTGGCCGCTGAGACGAAGCTGACGGCTGAGCTGGACGCGGCAGAGGTGGGCATCCTGCGACCCCTCGAAGCGCTGCAGACGCGGTACCAGGCCGATGTCGTAGCGCGCCAAGCGGCCGCTGACCGGTTGAGCCTAGAAGCGTTCATCGCCGCCCTCGTGGCCGCCACGATAGGCGTCACGGCCACGATCGGCCTGGCCGTGTACGCGCGTCGTCTCCTTCGCGGCGTCGCCCAGCGCCGCCTTGCCGATGGCGACGCCGCAGCCCGCCAGCGAGAATTTGCGGACGCGCTCCAGAACAGCCAGACCGGTGACGAAGCCGACGACCTCCTGAAGCGGCAACTGGAACGCACCATCACCGGAAGCAGCGTCGTCGTGCTCCGCCGCAACAACAGCGAGGACCGCCTCGAAGCCGTGACGTCGCCCAGCCCGCAGCTCGCCCTGCGGCTCGCGACGGCCGTGCCCCGATCGTGCCTGGCGGTTCGACTCGGTCGGCCACACGCGGAAGGCGGCCGCGACGCTCCGCTCCTGCGATGCGAGCTGTGCACCACGGAGTCGGGCCTCGCGACCTGCCAACCGCTGCTTGTCGCCGGCGAGGTGATCGGATCGACGCTCGTGATGCACGACCAGCCGCTCACCGACGCCGACGTGATCGAGATCGCCAGCAGCGTCGGACAGGCCGGCCCGGTACTCGCCAATCTCCGCAACCTCGCGCTCGCCGAATTCCGTGCAGCGACCGACGCGTTGACTGGCCTCCCGAACCATCGCGCCGTCGACGACACGCTGAAACGAATGGTCGCGCACGCCGCCCGCACGGAGACGCCGATGGCGACGATCATGCTCGACCTCGACCACTTCAAGCAGATCAATGACGTGTACGGCCACAGCCGCGGCGACGAGGTCCTCGCCGCCGTCGGATCCATGCTCGCCGCGACCATCCGAACGAGCGACTTCGCGGGCCGCAACGGCGGCGAAGAGTTCGTCGTACTGCTGCCGGAAACAGACAGCGACGAGGCGCTCGAGGTGGCACAGAAGCTCCGCCAGGCAATCGCGTCGATCACGATCCCGGAACTCGGCCGACCCATCACCGCCAGCCTCGGCGTCGCAGCGTTCCCGCGCGACGCCACGGACAGCTCAACGCTCCTACGCCAGGCGGACCGGCTGCTCTACGCCGCCAAGGCGAACGGACGAAACCGCGTCGAGACGACCCTCACCCACGAAGTCACCGTTCTGCAATAGCAGCCCGCACTCGACCCGAGGCCCGGCGACCGGCACGTATCGCTTCATGATCGTCGGCATCGACGCTGCTGACCCGCGGCTGCGCTACTCGTCCGAGGCTGGGCTCCCGTCGGTCGCCGCCGGCGGTTTTGGGCCGTCCTCGATGAGTGCGGCGAGCGTGGCGTAGACGATGATGTCGACCGCCAGAAACGCCAGGGATCCGGCCAGGAACGCCAGGACGTGCGGTGGTCGTCCAACGATGCCGGCGAGACGGGTGACCTCGACCGCCACCAGTAACAGGAACGCTCCGCCCGCGAGATAGCCGGTCGCCCGCCAGGTTCGTCCGGTGATCGCGGCCGCCCGCGCGACAAGCGGCCCGGAGGCGGGCTCCCGGCGCGACGAGACCGCTGCGGCGAGCGAAATCCAGGCGGCACCGAGCAGCAGACCGCCGATCGCATCGCTGGGACGATGCCACCCGGTCACCAGCACCGCGACGCCGACCAGCGCCACCAGTCCGCCACCGGCGACGGCGGCACGCCGGCGCCAGCGGTGGCCGACGACGACGACCAGCGCCGCAGCGAGGGCGGCGGCCACGGTGACGTGTCCGCTGGGATAGCTGGTGACGGTCGCGACGGCCTGCTCGCCGAGGAGTCGCGGACGGGGCAGCAGCCACCGCTTGAGGATCCTCGCCGAGCCGGCTGCAAGCAGGATCGCGATGCCGGTCGCCTCACCCAGCCGGACCCGCCGGCGCGCAGCGGCGATCAGCGACGTGGCGACGCCGAAGAACAGCACCGCGCCGAGCGTCAGCTGGCCGAGCAGCGCGTGCGCGGCTGGTTCGAGCCGCCCGGACGTGCTGCCGAGCAGCACGTCTCGCTCGAACCGCTGCCCCGTACGCGACCGCTGTGCGAGCAGGTAGATCACGAGGACCAGTGCGAACAGCACCGTCCCGAACGCGACGAGCCGGCGAACGTACGATCGTCGGGCCCCGTCCAGATCCTCCACCGCGACCCACAGCATCGACAGCAGGGCGCCGGCGGCAGCGGCGGTCGCGACCGCGCGGAGCGAGACCCGTTCGCCGACGCGTCCGTCGATCCAGACCGCGACGGACAACGACAGGGCGCCCGCGACAGCTCCCACCGTGAGGGTGCGCCGCTGCGAGAACTCGCCGCGGAGCGTCCACCGGTCGGCGCCGGTCTCGCCGTCAATGTGCTCGTCCGAGCCGCCGCCCTGGTCGCGACCGTTCACCACGCCGACCACCCTCACCCCAAGCGTGCACGCAATGCTAGCTGCCGTACCTGCCGGGAGCCGATCCTAATCGGGCGGTCCTGCCATGCTTGCACCGTGGCGCACCGTGTGAGTTCGTGGATCGTCCGTCTGCGATGGGTGATCGTGGTGGCGTGGTGCGCGGCGGCCGTCCTGGTGCTCGTCGCTCCGCCGTCCGGCGCCCCGAAGGGCGAGCTGACCGGGTTGGTGCCGGACGATGCGGCGTCGATCGCGACCCGGGTGCGATCGGCGGAGCTGTTCGCGGCGCCCCTCCTGACGGAGACGCTGATCGTGCAGCGCGACCCGAACGGCCTGCCGGCGGACGCGCAGCGCCGCGTGCTGGAGCGAGCGGGTCGCCTGTCGGCCGGGCTGGCGGCGGCCGCTGAGCAAGGGCCGGTTGCCAGGGTCGGCGATCTGGCGCTGGCGGGATTCCCCGAGCTGGCCTACGCGCTGCCGTTCGTGAACGACCAGCGCGCGCTGCCAGGTGCCCGCGAGCACGGCACGACCGCCATCACCTATCTGTTCTTCCCGCCGCAGTACAGCATCAAGACGCGATCGCGGGTTGCGCGTACGTTTGCCGCCCAGCTGATGACGGCGCCGGGAGATGCGTTCGTCGGGGTGACCGGCGCCACGCCCGCCCGGGCAGAGCAGGTGGAGTTGATCAAGCGGGCGCTGCCGCTGATCGACCTGGCGACGGTGCTGGTGGTGCTGCTGATCATCGGCGTGCACTTCCGATCCGCCGTTGCGCCGCTGGTGGTGCTCGCAACCGTCGCGATCGCGGTGGTGGTTGCGCGCGGACTGGTCGACCTCGGCAGCGGCGCGACCGGGATCACCGTACCCGGTGAGCTGGAACCGCTGATCGTGGTGCTGCTGCTTGGCGTCGTTGCGGACTACGGCATCTTCTTTCTCGATTCGATGCGGTCGGCGCTCGCGTCCGATCACGATGTCCGGGCTGCGACCGTCGCCGCAACCGAGCGAACGCTGCCCCTCGTCGTCGCAGCGGTCGTGGTCGTCGCTGCCGGGACGGCGAGCGTTGCCGTGGCGCGGCTCGGCTTCTTCCGGGCGATGGGCCCGAGCCTCGCCGTTGCCGTACTCGTGGGCGGTGCCGTCGCCTGTACGCTGGTTCCGGCGCTGATGGCGATTCTGGGACGCCGCCTGTACTGGCCGCGCGGCATCGGCCACACGGCTCGGCCTCGCAGGCGGCTTGTCTCGTTCTCCGGTCCTCGCTCCGTCCGTCGGTCGCGACGGGTCGCGGCGCTGATCACCGTGGCCGTCGGCGGCGCAGCGGTCTTCGTCGTCGGCCTCCCCCTCGGATTCGGGCTGATCGGCTCGCTGCCATCCACCAGCGAGCCGGCCCGCGCGGCTCGCGCGGCCGAGGCCGGGATCGCACCGGGGGCTCTCGCCCCGACCGTGATCTTGCTGGAACAGCCGGGGATCGGGAATCGCCGGGCCGAGCTCGCCGTGCTCGAGCAGCGCCTGGAGGCCATGCCCGATGTCGCCGGGGTGATCGGACCCCGTGAGCAACGCGACCTGAAACCGGTCGGTGCCGTGATCTCACTCAACAACAACGCCGCGCGCCTGTTCGTGATCCTGCGCGCCGATCCGTTCAGCGCCGCCGGAATCGACTCGCTGAAACGCGTCAAGCGACGCGTCGAGCAGGTCACGCGACAGTCGGGCCTGCCGGCCGTGGCGCTCGGCTACGGCGGCGACACCGCGCTTGCCGAGGAGACCGTCGCTGCCGTCCGCGACGATCT
>JBBQFB010000025.1:0-26483 GCA_038321545.1 Gaiellales bacterium | reverse complement strand
AAGCTCGAGAATCTGCGCTTAACCGACAAGGCGGCTCCGGCGACCAACGTCCCCGCCGCCGGCGACGCGACCCGCCTCCAGCACCAGACCGCCCGGCTGACGGTCGCGCTGCGGTCGGCCGACGACGTGTCGAACGCCACCACGCAGGTGACGAACGCAATCGCCTCGTACGGCGGCCACATCGTGACCGTCCAGTTCGCGACGCCGGAGGGCAGCAACGCCCGTGCCGAGATCGTCGCGAAGGTGCCGATCGAGCGGATGCAGGACGCGACGAACCGGTTCTCGGCGCTTGGCCGCCTGGCCGGCGCGCAGGTCGACATCAGCGACCTGCAGGAGCGTTCCGACTCGCTCGAGCAGAAGGTCGCCGCCGCTCGCCTGCAGATCGCGAGGTTCGATGCCCAGCTGGCCGCGCCGGCCCTGACGAAGCTTCAGAAGGTGACGCTGGTCGAGCGCCGCGCCCGCGCCCGCCAGCGCCTCGCCGACCTGAATGCGACCGTCTCCCAGACGAGGCAGGACGCCGCCCTCGCCGACCTGACGGTCGTGCTCGTCACGGACGACCAACTGGTGCTGCCGACGACGTCGGACACCGGTCCCGGCGCCCGGGCGCGAGATGCCCTCGGCGTCCTGGCCGACGTCGGCGTCTACGCGATCTACGCCCTGATCGTGCTCGCCCCGCTGGGCATGCTCGCGCTGGTGTGGCTGGCAGTCCGAAAGCTGGCAAGGCGGCGCCGAGACCGCCGCCTGCTGGAGACCGCCTGACCCTAGCTGCGATCCGCGTGACCGAACACGCACGCTCCGCCCCATGACCGAACCCTTCCGCGCAGGTCGCGCGACCTGCGCGCCTTCCGGCACATTGCGTTCGGGGTCAGACCCCAGCGTTTCCAGCGGCGGAATTCGGCTATCCGAAGGCCGTGAAGGCGCCCGCGACCATCGCCTCGTGCGACTCGCGGCGACGGAGGCGCTCGCGACGCTCGACGCGGGTGTCGAGCCACGGCTTGTCGACCGCGTCGAGGAGGTCGCCGAGCATGCGGTCCTGCACCCGCGCGGCCGCTGCCAGCGCGTTGTACGCCGCGACGTGGTTCGTCGCCGCAGGCTCGCGAGCGGCAGCGTCACGCTCGGCCGACAGGGCCGAGCCAATGCGCTGGAGCGTGGCGAGTCCGTTCGCCGAGCCGACCTGCATGACTGTCCTCCGTGACCTGCACCCGGGCAGCATCCTGCCGCCCACACCCTGGATATCGGCAGCGGGCGCGCTTCGCCTGAGACAATGCCGCCGTGCCACCCGACCTGATCCTCGCGATCGACCAGGGCACGACCTCCACCCGCGCCGCGCTGGTCGACGTCGAGGGCCGCCGCGGGACCGAGGCCACCGTCGAGCACCGTCAGCACCACCCCGCCCCCGGCCACGTCGAGCACGACGCGGCCGAGATCCTCGCGGCGACGCTCACCTGCGCCGCCGGAGTCGTCGCCCGCGTCGACCGCCGCCGCGTGGCGGGCGTCGGCATCGCCAACCAGCGCGAGACGATCGTCCTCTGGGATCGCCAGACGGGGCAGCCGGTCGGGCCGGCGCTGGTCTGGCAGGACTCCCGCACGGCGGAGATCTGCGCCGAGCTGACGGCCGGCGGCGGCGAGGACCTCGTCCGCCGGCGCACCGGCCTCACGCTGCAGCCGTACTTCTCCGCGACGAAGCTCGCCTGGCTGCTCGACCACGTCGCGGGCGCGCGCGGGCGCGCCGAGCGGGGCGAGCTCGCGGCCGGCACGATCGACTGCTGGCTCGCCTGGTCGCTCACCGGCCGCCACGTCACCGACGTCACCAACGCGTCGCGGACGCTGCTGCTCGACACCGCCCGGCTGGCGTGGGACGACGAGCTGCTGGCACTGTTCCGGATCCCGCGCCCCGTGCTCGCCGAGGTGGTGCCCACGTGGCGCACCGGCGGGCTCGCGACCATCACGGCCGGCCCCCTCGCCGGCCTGCCGCTGCTGGCGCTGATCGGTGATCAGCAGGGGGCACTGCTCGGCCAGGCGTGCCTCGCGCCGGGCGAGGCGAAGTGCACCTACGGCACGGGTGCGTTCCTGCTCGCGAACACCGGCCCGCGCCGTCCCGAGCCCGCCTCCGGGCTGCTCGCGTCGCCGGCCTACCAGGCGGACGATGCGCCGGCGGTCTACTGCCTCGAGGGCGCCTCCGCCGTGGCCGGCAGCGCGGTCGGCTGGCTCGCGGACGGGCTCGGCATCCTGCCCGACGCGCGTTCGTCCGGCTCCGTCGCGGCGACTGTCGATTCCAGCGCGGGCGTCCGCGTCGTCCCTGCATTCCAGGGACTCTTCGCCCCGTGGTGGGACTCCGCGGCACGCGGCGCGATCCTCGGTCTGACGCTGCACTCCACGGGTGCACACGTCGTGCGCGCGACGCTCGAGGCGCTCGCGTTCCAGACCCGCGCGGTGCTCGAGGCCGCCGAGGCCGACGCCGGCCTCACGATCGGCGAGCTACGCGTGGACGGCGGCGCGACCGCCAACCCCGTGCTGCTGCAGGCCATCGCCGACGCGCTCGGCCGGCCCGTCACGCGCGCGATCGATCCGGAGGCGACCGTCCGCGGCGCGGCGTTCGCCGCCGGCCTGGCCGCCGGTCTCTGGCCCTCGCCCGACGCGCTCGCCGACCTGCGCGGCCCGGTCCAGACGGTGCACCCGAAGTGGGATGCCGACCGGCGCGAGACGGAGTACGCCGACTGGCTCCGGGCAGTCGAGCGCACCCGCTGGGCGAACTGACCGATGCCGGGTCGCGTCTAGGGCGCCGGACCGAACGACGTCGCGAGCGCCAGCGCGCGCGCCCGGTCGAACGAGCCCTCCAGCCGGTAGACGCGGTCACCGGGCGGGCGCCACAGGAGCACGTCCTTCGCGAGACGGAACTCCACCTCGCTACCGTCGAACAAAGTCACCGCGTGCGGTACACCGGAGATGTAGAGGCCCTCGCCGTTGCCGCCGCCCAGGTCCAGGTAGTCGACGGTCGCGCCGCCGGTCAGCGACTTGCCGATCAGGAACGGGTCGTTCTCGTCGTGCGCCGGCACGACCGTCAGCAACACCGGGTCGGCAGGCGCCCAGGCCAGCGTGATGATTGGCCCGTCGGGCGAGTCGGCACGGTAGATCGCCGCCGGCGGCCCAAGCTCGGTGCTGGCCGGGAGCGGGATCCCGAGCGCCGTCTCCGCCGTCGCAGCATCGACCGGCCCGCCGAGGCCGAGCGCGGCGAACGAGGCAGTGTCGGTCGGTGAGGCCGCCGGCGGAGTGGAGACCAGCGGCGGCAGCGTCGCGACCCGCTGGATGTCGACACCGGAACCGCGCAACCACCGGCGCAGATCGTCCGACGCCGCGACGGCGGTGGCGGCGATCAGCAGCAGCGCCACGAACGCCAGTGCGAAGGGCCGCGCTCGACGGCGCGGCGGCGGCTCGGCGATCCGCACGAGCACGACCGGCGCAACATCGGCGACCGGCTCGGCGTCCAGCCGGAGACCGAGCGCGCGGAGCGCGAGGGTCAGGTCCTGGTCGCTCACGCGGCTCCCTCCGGCAGGGCGGCGCGCAGCCGCGCGAGCGCCCGCGACGTGCGCGACTTGACCGTACCGCGGCGGATGCCGAGCGTCGCCGCGGTCTCCTCCTCGCCGAGGTCGAGCACGAACCGGCAGACGAGCACCTCCTGCTCGTCGCACCGCAGCGTGGCGAGCGCCTCGGTGAGCGGCCCCGCGCCGATCCGCGCCAGCGCCGACTCCTCGGCGGATGCCGTCTCGCAATCGGCGGCGCCAAAGGCCGCGGCGCGGTCGACCAGCGAAGCGGCGCGCTGGGCCGACCGGCCCCGGCTGCGCGCCTCGTTGGCCACGATTGCGAGCAGCCACGGCCGGAACGGCCTGCGTTCGTCGAACCGCTTCAGCGAGCGATGGGCCTTCACGAACGCCTCCTGGACGGCGTCCTCGGCGTCTGCTGCCGGGCCGGCCACGGCGGCGACGCGCAGCGCCACGGCCTGATGGCGGCGGACGAGCGAGGCGTAGGCGTCACGATCGCCGCCACGGGCGCGGCGGACGAGGTGGGAGTCATCCGGGAGGGTCGCAGATTCGGGCACGGGGCTCCGGCGATCCTACGCCGCAGGCGCCGTGACGGGTTCGCAGTGGTTGATGTGACCGGTACGCCGCCGCCTGCGCACCGGGTTCCCGCGTCTCCTCAGCGCCCGGCGGGAACGGCGGCGACGACGGCCCGCAGCGCCGCGACGACGACCGGGTCGAGCTGCGTCCCCGAGCACCGCTCCAGCTCGATCAGGGCCTCGGTGCGCGCGAGCCCGGAGCGGTACACGCGGTCCTCCGTCATCGCGCTCCACGTGTCGACGGCCCCGACGATGCGGGCCTCGATCGGGATCTCGTCGCCGACCAGCCCGTCGGGATAGCCGCCGCCGTCGTACCGCTCGTGGTGATGGCGAACGGCCGGCGCCGCGTCCGCGAGGCCCGGGATGCGGCCGACGATCTCGCCGCCCAGCGAGGCGTGCGTCCGCATCACCGCCCACTCGTCGTCGGTCAGCGGCCCGGCCTTCGAGAGGACCCGGTCGGGAATCGCGACCTTGCCGAGGTCGTGGAGCCAGCCGCCCAGCCGGCACCGCAGCACTGCGGTGGCACCGAGCGAGAGATGCTCCGCGACGCGTGCGGCGAGGTCGGCGACCCGTGCGCAGTGCAGGTCGGAGACGCCCTCCCGCACGCTCGCCGAACGGCTCATCGCCTCGGCGATGCGGATCGCGTCGGGCTCCTCCATCAGGAAGTCGGACTCGGTCAGCTCGCCGAACAGGCGCAACCGGTCGCGGCCACGGCGCTTCGCGGAGTACAGCGCGCGGTCTGCGGCATCGACGAGCGCCTCGGCCGTGAAGCGCCCGATACCCGCCCGGGCGGCGCCCGCCGAAGCGGTCACGGCCAGCACGTCGTCACCGAATGGGATCGGCTGCGCCGAGATCGCCAGGCGGAGCTTCTCGGCGACGTGTCGCAGTGCGTCGTCGTCGCCGACCTTCGGCAGCAGCACGACGAACTCCTCGCCGCCCCAGCGCGCGACCGTGTCATACCCCCGGACGGCGCCCGCGATGCGTCGCGCGACCTCGCGCAGCACGATATCGCCGCCGGCGTGCAGGAACGTGTCGTTCACGCGCTTGAAGTAGTCGAGGTCGAGCATCACGACGGCCGGCGTCTCCCCCTCGCGGGCGGCACGGTCGAGCTCGCGCGTCAGCTCGTCGACGAAGTGAGCGCGGTTGAACACCTCGGTGAGCGCGTCGACGCGGCTGCGCCGCTGCGCCTCGTCGCGGGCGATCCGCAGCTCCTCGGCGATCTGGTGGCGCTCGGAGATGTCGCTCAGCACCCCGTCGTAGACCAGAGGCTCTCCCTCCTCGCGCGGTCGCGGGTAGGCGCGTGCCCAGATCCACCGGGTGATGCCGTCGAGGCCGTGGACGCGATAGACACGCGACGCCTGCAGGCCAGAGCCGATGCGCTCGAAGTAGGCGTCGCGCTCGTGGTGGTCGTCGGGATCGGTGCGCGCCCGCATCGTCGCCCACAGGTCCTCGAACGTCACATCGCCGCCCAGCAGACGACCGGCGCCAGGGCCGACGAAGACGAGGTGCGGGACGCCGTCCTCGCCGTACTCGGCGGTGTAGACGACCTCCTCGACGGCCTCCATCAGCCGCTGCAGCCGCTCCTCGACCTCGGCGACCCGGTCCCGCGCGATGCGCTCTTCGGTGACGTCGGTGACGGAGCCCTCGAGCAGCACGCGGCCGTCAGGCAGCCGTCGGGCCCGCGCCCGCTCGACCACCTCGAACTGCTGCCCGTCGCCGCGGACGATCCGGTAGGAGAGCTCGAACTGGCCGCCCGCGCGCACGCGGTCAGAGCCGAACAACGCGTCGTAGCGGGGCCGGTCGTCGGGGTGGACGTGGCTGTCGTACCAGACGTCCTCGTCCACGCCGGGCGGCGCCTTGCCGACGAACACGTGCGACAGCCGGGTCGTCACCAGCGTCCGGTAGCTGTCGTTCGGACGCAGCTCGAGGGCGTACAGGTGCAGGCCGGCAGCGAACGCGATGTCGTCCAGACGGACATCGGGGTCGGTAGCGCGGGAGACCGAGCGGAGCCGTCGCAGCACACGTCGCACGTCTCTCATGATGCCTCCAAATCGGGTAGCGTCATCCGTCGTGGCGACGAACCCGACCGCGAGCCGCCTCCAGCGCGCCTCCGAGCACGTGTGGTGGTTCACTCCCGACGAGCGGACCGACCGCCCGGCGCTGGTAGCCGTCGCGGGCACCCGCTCGACCGCGCTGCTCGAGGTGGGAGCCTCCGTGGCGCACACGGCGGCCTTCCGCACCGCTCTCGAGCCGTTCCGGCTGCCACCGATCCGCGCCGCGGTGCTGACGCACTGGCACTGGGACCACTCGTTCGGCGGGGCCGCGCTGGACGTGCCGATCATCGCGCACCGCGACACGGCGGCCGAGCTGGCGCACCAGGCGTCGCTCGACTGGAGCGATGCGGCGCTCGACGCACGCGTCGCGGCGGGCGAGGAGATCGCCTTCTGCCGCGACATGATCCGGATCGAGATCCCGGACCGCAGCGACCTCGAGATCGTGCTGCCGCAGATCATCGTCGACGACCACCTCGAGCTCGACCTGGGCGGCGTGTGCGTGGCGATCGACCACGTCGGCGGCGATCACGCTGCCGACTCGCTGGTCTTCCACGTGGTCGAGGACGACCTGATCGTGCTCGGCGACTGCCTGTACCAGCGGCTGTACGCGCCGGAGCCGTACCTGACGACGACCTCGGTCCGCGCGCTCACGGAGCGGATCGGCGCGTACGGTGCGCGGCTCGCGATCGAGGGGCACGACGACAGCCTGCTCGACGCCGATGCGCTGGCACGGCGCCTCGGCGGTCTCGCCGACGCCGCCGACCGGGTCGAGCGGCTCGGCGACGAGGCGCTCGCCACGGCAGCCGACGGCGACGATCACGAGCTGGTCGAGTTCCTGTTGCGCGGCCGCGGGCTGTAGCACTCGGCGCGCCGTCAGCAGCTCACAGCCCCCTCTCAGGGGGACTGGTTCACTGGGGGCATGACCGGAACACGCGTCCTCGCGCTCGGCGTGCCCGGGGCGCTCGTATCGCTCTTGAGGGCGAGCAGGTCGTGGTGCCGCAGTGACCGTGTTGTCGCTCCGCGGCGTCGGCAAGACGTACGAGGGCTCGATCACCCGGCTCGGGCAAGTCGACGCTGCTGCACGTGACGGGCACGCTCGACCGGCCGACCGTCGGTGACGTGGAGCTGGGCGGCGTCGACGTCGTACGCCTGTCCGACCGGAACCTGTCGGCGCTGCGATCCCGCCAGATCGGATTCGTCTTCCAGCAGTTCCTCCTGCTCGACGGCCAGAGCGCCGTCGACAACGTGGCCGACGGGCTGCTCTACGCGGGCATCCGGGGGTGGTGCTCGGTGCGGCGGTGAGGCCATCTACGCCTCGACGCAGGACGAGCGCATCGCGGTGCCGCTGACCGGCGTGCTGGGCGGTGTCGGCGCGTCGATCCTGGTCGCCGCGATCGCCGGGCTGTGCCCGGCGGTGCGCGCGGCGCGGCTGGCGCCGACCGAGACGCTGCGGTCGGTCTAGATCGGCCGCGCAGCGGCGCGGTCGCCGGTGCGCTCGAACTTCGCCACGTTCCCGGCCACCCACGACCGTACGCGCTCCGGTTCGCGGCCGGTGACGCGCTGCACGACGTCCGAGGGTTGTCCGAACTCGCCCTCCGCGACCGCGAGGTACGAGCCGGCGCCTGCCTCCGCGTCCCACGGCTTGCGGCCCTGGGCAAGACGGCTCGCGATGTAGTCGGCGCGCGTGCCTGGCTCGTAGCGCAGGTCGCGGCCGGTCAGCTCGCTGCACGTCGCCGCGAACTCGGCGATGGTCGGAGCATCGTCGCCCGACAGGTCGAGCGTCGCCCCCTGGTAGCCGTCCGCCGCCAGGACGCCCGCCGCCACGGCGCCGAGGTCGGCGCGGGAGATGAGGGCGACGCGGCCGTCGCCACCCGGGCCACGACAGACGCCGTCGGCGTCGAACCACAGCGGCAGGTCGTCGAGGAACAGGTTCATGCGCAGGAACGCGTAGGGCACGGGCGCGGCCTCGAGCAGCTCCTCCGTCGCCCGGTGCGACCACGAGTGCGGGAACTTCGAGTCGCGCGACGCGTTGACCGTCGACAGGTACGCGATCAGGCCGACGCCGACGTCGGACGCCGCCCGAATGAACGAGCGGTGCGATTCGATGCGGTCCTCGACGCCCTCGTGCGTGGCGACCATGAACACGCGGTCGCCCGGGTACAGCGCCTCGCGCACCGACTCCGGGTCGCGGTAGTCGGCCTGCACGATCTCGGCGCCCGGCAGCTGCGGCGCGCGGTCCCGGTCGCGGACGAGCAGACGCTGCTCGACGCCCGCCGCCGCAAGACGCTCGGCAATGTCGCGGCCGACCTTCCCGCTGGCTCCCGTGACGACGATGCGGGCGGTCATGGGCGGAGCCTATCGGCTCACGCTCGCGTGGCGGCGAGCACCGCGGCGTAGGCCGACGGGTCGACCTGGACGGCCGTCAGCGACGGCCCCGGCCGGCGCACCGCGACGTCCAGCGATGCCGCGTCGGCGACCGAGCTGGCGCGCAGCCCGAGGCCGCGCGCGACGTCGGCGAAGTCGACCGCGCCGTACTGCACCGCCTCGTCGCCGCCCTGGCCCTCGCCCTGCTTGATCGCGATCAGGCTCAGCGTCGCGTCGTCGAACACGACCACCCGCACGTCGCGGCCGAGGCGCGCCGCCGTCTCCAGCTCCGCGAGGCACATGCCGAGCCCGCCGTCGCCGGTCAGGCAGACGACCGGGGCGTCGGTCGTCAGCGACGCGGCGATCGCGGCGGGCAGCGAGAAGCCCATCGTGGCGAGCCCGCTCGAGATCAGGCAGCGGCGCGGCTCCTCGATGTCGAACAGCGGCATCGCGACCAGCATGTGCGCGCCGGCGTCGACCGTGGCGATCGTCTCCGGCGGCAGCGCACGGCGGACGGTGCGGACGACGTCGTGCGGCGACATGCCGTCGCCGGAACCGGCGATCTCGACGCGCTCGAGCGTCGCGCGGCGGTAGCCGGCGCCGGCCCGCTCCCAGCCGGAGCCGTCGAGCCGCACGCCGGCCAGCAGCTCGTCCAGCGGCCCGACGTGCTCGGCCGCGAACGCCAGCGGCCCGGCCGGATTCGGCCACGGCATCAGCGACACGATCGGCGCCGCGTACGGCCAGGCGGCGGGGATCAGCTCGACCGGATCGAGGCCGAGCGCGACGATCAGGTCGGCCTCGTGCAGCACCGGCGCCTCGATCGTCCCGCCCGTCAACAGCCCGGCGGCGTTCGACCACGACTCCGGCACCGCGCCCTTCGCCTTGTAGGTCGTCAGCACCGGGACGCGCGTGTCGCGCACGAGGCCGCGGATCGCCGCCTCGCTGCCACGGGCGGCGACGCCGACGAGCACGACCGGCCGCGTGGCGGACGGCAGCACGACGGGCGACCCCGGAACGGGAGGAGCCACCGGCCGCGCAGAGCGGTGCGGTGCTCCGGCGTCGATCAGCACCGGCCCCCACGGCGGCGCCAGCGCGAGCGCGACGGCGGCCGCGGGGTCGCTCACCGTGCCCTTCGAGAACGGCTCCACCATCGCGGCGTGGTCGATCCGCTGGTGCGGGTGCGCGAACCCGGCCCCATCCGTGACGATGATCACGGGCTGTCGGTCGAGATGGGCCTGGGCGATACCGTTCAGGGCCGCCGCCAGGCCGGGGCCACGCGTGCACAGCGCGAGTCCGGGCCGCCCCGTCAGCTCGCCCGCGACGCCGGCCGCGATCACCGCCGCGGTCTCGGTGTGCATCAGCACGAACCGGATCCCGTGGCGGCCGCAGGCGCCCACGAGGTCGAGGTTCGCGCCACCGCCGGGTACGCCGAAGCACACCCTGGTGCCCGCGGCGGCGAGCGCCGCGGCGATCCGGTCGCCATCGCCCACGCTACGACCGCCGGAAGCTCTCGCCGTAGCCGCCCTTGCCCGGCCCGCCGGGAAACGGCCCCTCCGTGCGGTAGCGCTCGTGGCAGCGGGCGAGCGCGACGGGATCGAGCGTGACGCCGAGGCCCGGGCCGGTCGGCACCTCCACGAGACCGCCCTTCGGCACGAACGTGCCCTCCGCGATCACGTCGTCGGCATACCAGCGAAACAGGGTCTGGCTCGGCTCACGCACCGACGCGATGCTGGCCGACAGGTGCAGGTACGCGGCGCTGCCGATCCCGGTCTCGCCGCTGTGGAAGCGGAAGCCGACGTCGAACCGCTCGCAGGCCCGGGCGAACTCGACGACCCGCCGGATGCCGCCGAACTCGTTCACGTTCGAGACGATGGTGTCGGGCGCTCCGAGCGCCATGGCCTTGCGCAGGTCGGTCAGGTGCGACGAGAACGAGGCGCGCGTGGCGGTTCGCAGCGCGGCCATCTCCTCGCTGGTCTCGACCGGGTCCTCGTAGTAGCGGATGTCGTAGGGGTCGAGCCGTCGCAGGGCATCGCGCGCCGTCGGCACCGTCCAGCCGCCGTTCGCGTCGACGCGCAGCTCGCGGTCCGGGCCGATCGCGGCGCGCACCTCGCGCACCATCGCAACCTCCTCGTCGAGGGCGACCGTCGCGACCTTGCCCTCGAAGCCGTCGGCGTCGTGCTCGGCGATCATCCGCGCGCAGTAGCGCGCCACCTCGAGCGGGCTCGACTCCCCCGGTTCGCCGGGGCCCGGAAGCCGCAGCGAGAAGTACTCGGTCAACCCGACGTGCGTGCGCACGGCGCCGCCGAGCAGCGTGCTGAGCGAGCGCCCCTCAGCGCGGCCGCGTGCGTCCCACAGCGCCATCTCGATGCCGCCGAACACCCGCCGGTGGCCGAGCGCGTCGTCCCACGGCGAGTACCGCGCGGTCGGCACGCAGCGAGACTCGGCGCCGTTCAGGTCGAGGATGTCGACGCCGACCAGCCGGTCGCGGAAGGCCACCGCGGCCGCCGCGCAGTCGCCGCCGGCGATCTCGCCGAGCCCGACGACGCCCTCGTCGGTGACGACCTCGATCACCGTCTTCGTGAGCGAGGCGATCGAGCCGTACGCGAACCGGTACGGCGCGCGCAGCGGGATGTTGACCGGCGTCGCACGAAGGTCGGCGATCTTCACGCCCCGGACTGTTGCAGACGAGCGATACTAGGCGGCGGAGGTAGATGGCGATGACGCTCTCCTACGCGAACGGGCCGGCAGCGCTCCCGCTGCTCGGTCAGACGATCGGTGAGGCGCTCGCGGCGTGCGTGGCCGCGCACGGCGAGCGCGACGCCGTCGTGTCGTGTCACGAGGGCGTCCGTCTCTCCTACGCCGCGCTCGCGGACCGTGTCGAGCGGGCCGCGCTGGCGCTGCTGGCCGACGGTGTCGAGCAGGGCGACCGGGTCGGCATCTGGGCGCCGAACTGTGCGGAGTGGATCGTCCTGCAGTACGCGACGGCCCGCGTCGGGGCGATCCTCGTCAACGTCAACCCGTCGTACCGCCAGCACGAGCTCGACTTCGTGCTGCGGCAGTCGGGCCAGTCGCTGCTGTTCTACGCGCCCGGGTTCAAGGGCGTGCCGTACCGGCCGCTGGTGGAGGCCGCCGATGCGCCCGGCCTGCGCGCCGCGATCGAGCTCGGCAGCTCGGACTGGGAGACGTTCGTCGACCGCGGCGCGGGTGTCGCCGCCGCGGCGCTGGCGGAGCGCGAGGCCGCGTTGACGTTCGACCAGCCGATCAACATCCAGTACACGTCGGGCACCACGGGGTTCCCGAAGGGCGCCACCCTCTCGCACCACAACATCCTCAACAACGGCTACTTCGTCGGCGCGATGTCGGGCTACAGCGAGGTCGACCGGATCTGCGTCCCGGTGCCGTTCTACCACTGCTTCGGGATGGTGATGGGCAACCTGGCGGCCGTCACCCACGGCAGCTGCGTCGTGATCCCGTCGGAGGCGTTCGACGCGCGCGCCGTGCTCGAAGCCGTCGCCGCCGAGCGCTGCACCTCGCTGTACGGCGTGCCGACGATGTTCATCGCGGTGCTGGCCGACCCGGAGCTGGCGCGGTTCGACGTCTCGACGCTGCGCACGGGGATCATGGCCGGCTCGCCGTGTCCGGTCGAGGTCATGAAGCGCACCCGCAGCGACCTCCACATGGAGGAGGTGACGATCTGCTACGGCATGACGGAGACGTCGCCGGTGTCGACGCAGACCCGCCGCGACGATCCGCTCGGCAAGCGCGTCGCGTCGGTCGGCTCCGTCCACCCGCACCTCGAGGTGAAGGTGGTCGACCCCGAGACGGGCCTCGTCGTGCCGCGCGGGCAGCCGGGCGAGCTGTGCACGCGCGGCTACTCCGTCATGCTCGGCTACTGGGACGACGAGCCGGCGACGGTGGCCGCGATCGACGCGTCGCGGTACATGCACACCGGCGACCTGGCGACGATGGACGACGACGGCTACCTGAACATCGTGGGCCGCATCAAGGACCTCGTGATCCGCGGCGGCGAGAACATCTCGCCGCGCGAGGTGGAGGAGTTCCTCTACACCCATCCGGCGATCCAGGACGTGCAGGTGTTCGGCGTCCCGGACGAGCGGTTCGGCGAGGAACTGGCGGCGTGGGTGATCACGGTCGGCGGCGAGACGCTCGACGCGGCCGACATCCGCGCGTTCTGCGAGGGCCAGATCGCGCGGTTCAAGATCCCGCGCTACGTCCGCGTGGTGGACGCCTTCCCGCTCACGGTCACGGGCAAGGCCCAGAAGTTCAAGATGCGCGAACACGAGGTCGAGGCGCTTGGCCTGGCGTCGGTCGATCGGACGAAAACGGCCTAGACGCTTGCGCGCGCCGGATCATCTGCCGGCAGCCGATCGGACAGGTGGAGTGCGACCAGACGACGCTGTGCGGTAGCGGGGCGCACTGCTCGTGCCGCGAACTGCGCCGCGACGCGGTCAAAGGGCGCGGAACACCCACAAGGCAACGATTTCACGGCGCCGACGCCGCAGATCGCCTGGAACGGATAGCTTTCGGGCACCCCCTCCCGAATCCCCGAGGAACCACCTTGCCGTCCGAGACCCTGACGATCACCGACAACCGCACCGGGCGCGAGTACACGGTCCCGATCGTCGACGGGACGATCCGCGCTCCCGACCTCCGCCAGATCGGCGTCGAGGACGGCGACCACGGCCTGATGGCCTACGACCCGGCCTTCCTGAACACCGCGTCCTGTCGCAGCGCGATCACCTACATCGACGGCGACGCGGGCATCCTGCGCTACCGCGGCTACCCGATCGAGCAGGTCGCCGAGCAGGCCAGCTTCCTCGAGACGGCCTACCTGTTGCTGGAGGGAGAGCTGCCGAAGGCCGACGCGCTGGCGCGCTGGGAAGAGGACATCCGTAAGCACACCTACGTGCACACGAACGTGACGAAGTTCCTCGAGGGATTCCGCTACGACGCGCACCCGATGGGCATGCTGCTCGGTGCGGTCGGCGCACTGTCGACGTTCTACCCCGACGCCAAGGACATCGCCGATCCCGCGAACCGCTACCTGCAGCGCGTGCGGCTGATCGCGAAGGTGCCGACGATCGCGGCGTTCATCTTCCGCCACTCGCGCGGCCTGCCGTACGTGCTGCCCCGCAACGACCTCGACTACATCAGCAATTTCGTCAACATGACGTTCGAGATCGGCGGCCGGCACGAGGCCAACCCCGTGCTCCAGAAGGCGCTTGAATTCCTGCTGATCCTGCATGCCGATCACGAACAGAACTGCTCGTCGACCGCCGTCCGCGTCGTCGGCTCGTCGCAGGTCGACCCGTTCTCGGCCGTCTCGGCCGGTATCGCCGCCCTCTACGGCCCGCTCCACGGCGGCGCCAACGAGGCCGTGCTGAAGATGCTCGACGAGATCGGCGACAAGAAGAACATTCCCGGCTTCATCGAGCAGGTGAAGGGCGGCCACGGCAGGCTGATGGGCTTCGGGCACCGCATCTACAAGAGCTACGACCCGCGCGCCACGCTCGTCAAGAAGACGGCCGACGCGGTGTTCGCCGAGACGGGCCTCAACCCGAAGCTCGAGATCGCGCTCGAGCTGGAGCGGATCGCGCTCGAGGACGAGTACTTCGTCTCCCGCAAGCTGTACCCGAACGTCGACTTCTACTCGGGCCTGATCTACCAGGCGATGGGGTATCCGCCGGACTACTTCACCGTGCTGTTCGCGCTCGGCCGGCTGCCGGGCTGGATCGCGCAGTGGGAGGAGATGCTGACCGACCCCGAGCAGAAGATCTCCCGCCCGCGCCAGGTGTACGTCGGTGCCGACAAGCGCGACTTCGTACCGATGAGCGCGCGCGCCTGACGCCCTGGGCCGGGCGTATACTCAAAGGACGGACGCTCGCCCCCCCGATACTCCGTTGCTACGCCGGATCCGCGAGGCGGTGATCGGCGACGACCAGCTGATGCACGGTCCGTACGGTCCGCGCCGGGTCACCTACGCCGACTACACGGCGAGCGGCCGGGCGCTCGACTTCATCGAGGATTTCATCCGCGACGAGGTGCTGCCGCGATACGCGAACACGCACACCGAGGCGAGCGGGACCGGCCTGCAGACCACGCGGCTCCGCGAGGATGCGCGCCGGATCATCCACGACGCCGTCGGCGGTGACGACGAGGCGGTCGTGATCTTCTGCGGATCCGGGGCGACGGCGGCGATCGACAAGCTGATCCAGATCCTGAACCTGCGGATTCCCGCCGACCTCGACGATCGCTACGACCTGACGTCGCGGATTCCGCCGGAGGAGCGCCCGGTGGTCTTCATCGGGCCGTTCGAGCACCACTCGAACGAGCTGCCGTGGCGCGAGTCGATCGCCGACGTCGTCGTGATCGGCGAGGACACCGACGGCCACATCGACCTCGCCGAGCTCGAGCTGCAACTGGCCGCCCACGCGTCGCGGCCGCTCAAGATCGGCTCGTTCTCGGCCGCCAGCAACGTGACCGGGATCATCTCGAACACGTGCGCCATCGCCGACGTGCTGCACCGGTACGGCGCCCTCTCGTTCTGGGACTTCGCGGCCGCCGCGCCCTACGTGAACATCGAGTGGTCGCCGACCTGCTGCAACCACGTGCAGGCCCAGAAGGATGCGATCTTCCTATCGCCGCACAAGTTCGTCGGCGGCCCGGGCACGCCCGGCGTGCTGATCGCACGGCGCTCGCTGCTGACGAACCGCGTGCCGGTCGTTCCGGGCGGCGGCACCGTCGCCTACGTCAACGCCGTCGAGCACGCGTACCTGACCGATCCCTCGCACCGGGAGGAGGGCGGCACGCCCGGCATCGTGGAGTCGATCCGCGCCGGACTGGTGTTCCAGCTGAAGGAGGCCGTCGGCCTCGACGTGATCCGCGACCACGAGTCCTACCTGGTGCACCGCGCGATCTCGGCATGGCGCGACCATCCCGCGATCGCGCTGCTCGGCAACCTCGAGGCCGAGCGCCTGTCGATCATCTCGTTCACCGTCCGCCGCCTGTCGGTGAGCGGCGACGGCCGCTACCTGCACCACAACTTCGTCGTGGCGCTGCTGAACGACCTGTTCGGCATCCAGTCGCGCGGTGGCTGTTCGTGCGCCGGGCCGTACGGCCACCGCCTGCTCGGCATCGACCTCGACCGCTCGCACGAGTTCGAGAGCCACATCGCGCACGGCTGCGAGGGCATCAAGCCCGGCTGGGTGCGCGTGAACCTGAACTACTTCATCTCGGACGCGGTTCTCGACTACCTGATCGAGGCCGTCGAGATCGTCGCATCCGACGGCTGGCGCCTGCTGCCCGACTACCGGTTCGATCCGGTGACGGGGCTCTGGCACCATCGCAACGGCCCGATCGAGCCGCCGATGCGCCTCGCCGACGTGCACTACGAGAACGGTGAGATGCGGTATCCGCAGCATCACGACCGCGCTCCGGAGGAGGCCCTCGACGGCCACCTCGAGGCGGCCCGGGAGCTGCTGCAGCGCGTGCCGTCCCATCTGCACGAGGGTGCGAGCCTGACGCTGTCTGCCGGGTTCGAGCACCTGCGCTGGTTCGAGCTGCCACCCGACAGCCTCCCGGCCGCGTCGCGCTGACGACCGTCCCGGCGCGGCCCTCGGCGAGCCGCCGCCCCGGCAGGTGCCCGCAGTCCGGCTGCTCCCTTGGGGATCGAGCGACGTGACCTCGTCGTTGAGGCGCCGACGCGGCAGCTCGCCACCGAGCGTGCCCAGGACGGCATCCACCGCGCCGTACTCCGTGCGGATCGCCCGCACCGCACGCACCCGACCTCGTGCACTCGTCAAGCATGAACCGCTGCCGGCCTGCGCATCGCGCGGGCCGGCGGCAATCGATTTCGGCTTCGATACGCTGCGCAGATGTCCGTCTCGCCATCGCCGAATGCCGAGCACATCGAGTTCTGGAACGACGTGCTCTTCAAACCGTTTCTCGCCTTCCGGAGCACCTTCGTCGCGATCGGCGACGCCCACAGCCGCGGCCCGATTGACCGGCTCGGCCTGCGGCCCGGCGATCGCGTCCTCGACGTCGGCTGCGGCTTCGGCGAGACGACGTTCCAGCTGGCCGACCTCGTCCGGCCAGGCGGTCACGCCCTCGGCACCGACTGCTGCGAGCCGTTCCTGGCGATCGCGCGGGACGACGCCGCCGCCGCGGGCATCGAGAACGTCGCCTTCGCAGACCTCGATGCGCAGACGGCCGGTTTCGAGCCCGAGTTCGACGTCGCGTTCGCCCGCTTCGGGACGATGTTCTTCCAGAACCCGACTGCCGGCATGCGCAACATCCGGAGCGCGCTCAAGCCGGGCGGCCGGCTGCTGATGATCGTGTGGGCATCGCTCGAGGCGAACCAGTCGATGTCGTTCGCGAAGGAGATCGTCGAACGCCACATCCCGCCCCCGCCGGACGACGCGCCGAACTGCGGCCCGGGCCCCTTCTCGATGGCTGATCCCGTGGTCGTCGAGACGATCCTGCGGATCGCCGGGTACGAGGAGATCTCCTTCCAGCAGACCGACGTGCTCGCGAACGTCGGGCCGACCGTCGAGGACGCCATGGCGTTCCAGCTGTCGCTCGGCCCGGCAGCGGCGATCTTCCGCGAGGGCGGCGACCTGGCGATCGAGAAACGCCCCGCCATCGAGGCCGAGATGCGCGAGGTGCTACAGCGCCACGCGCGGCCCGACGGTGTCTACATGTCGACCAGCTCGTGGGCCGTCGCCGCCCGAAATAGCTGACCGGCCAGGACGGCAGGGAAGCCCCGGCGGATGGGCCGCCAGGGCTTCCTGATCGGGCGTCTCCGGATGACGAGCCGTCACGCCAGCCGGGACTACGGGTTACGAGGCTCGTCGCGCGTGACAGCGTCGCGGGCGTGCTCCGCCGCGTCCTTGATGTCGTCCACCGCCTCCTTGACCTTGCCCTTGGCCTGATCGGCGCGACCCTCATTGGCGAGACGCTCGTCGCCCGTGAGCTCACCGCCGGTTTCCTTCAGCTTGCCCTTGATGTCATCGGTGTTCATGGCGTCGTGTTTCCCTCCCCCGTGCGGGCCAAACGCGATCCCGCGTCGTTTCAACTCCGGGTCAGCGGGAACCCCAACTCATGCCGCGAGTGCGTGAAACCCGGGATCTGAGGCCGACGCTGGTCTACTTCGCGTCGCCGCATTCGGGGCCGTCACGGCGCGTCCAGGCGTTCCTCGACCAGGTGCTCCAGTCCCGCCGCAACCATGAGACGTTCCGGCGGCGCAACGTCGACGTCGACGCGCAGCCGGAGCTCGCCAGGCGCTTTCGCATCAGCGAGCTGCCGACGATCATCGTCGTGCACGAGGGTCGCGTGGCGCAGCGCCTCGAGGGCCGCGTCGGGATCCCCCAGATCCGCACCGCGCTCGCCGACTGGCTTCAGTAGGCGAGCTCGTCGCGATGCAGGCGCTCCTCGAGCGTCGTGAGCGCCCGCCGTAGCAGTCGCGACACGTGCATCTGCGACATTCCGAGGCGGGCCGCGATCTCCGACTGCGACAGGTCCTCGACGAACCGCAACTCGACCACGCGCCGCTCGCGGGCGTCGAGCGCGGCGAGCGCCGGCCCGAGCGCGAGCCGGACGGCGACCTCCTCGAACCCGGCGTCCGGCTCGGCCAGCGGGCTGACCTCGCCGGCCTCGTCGCCGGTCGGCAGCGGGGCGGAGTGACGACTCGCGATGGCGCCGAGAGCCTCGATGACGAGTTCCTCGCCGGCCGACACCTCGTCCGCGAGCTCGGCTACGGTCGGCGCCCGCCCGAGCCGCGCCGTCAGATCGGTGGACGCGCGGGCGAGCCGGGTTGCAAGGTCGTGGACGGCGCGCGGCACGTGGACGGCCCAGACGCGGTCGCGGAAGTGCCGGCGCAGCTCGCCGGTGACCGTGGGCATCACGTAGGTGGAGAGCGCGACCCCTCGGTCGGGGTCGTACCGGTCGATCGCGCGGAGCAGCGCGAGAGCAGCGATCTGCTCGAGGTCCTCGATCATCTCTCCGCGGTGCGCGTGCCGCCGGGCGAGAGCGCGTGCGAACGGCAGATAGCGCTCGACCAGCGCCGTGCGCGCCGCGCTGTCGCGATCACGGCGCCAGCGGACGAGCAGCGCCCGATCCGTGCTCGCCGTTAGCTGCGTATGCCCCATCGTGCTGCGGCTAGCGTACCGCCGCGCAGCCGGTTGGAGAAAGGTGCGTTTGAGGCGCCGGTTGCGCGGGTATAACGTCGAGCATGCGATCCCCGATCTGTGACGAATCGCCCCTGTGACCACGGAGTCGATCGTCCTCGAACGCCGTGACGGCGTCGTGCTGGTCCGCGTCCACGGCGAACACGATGTGTTCACCGCGCCCGCCCTGCGAGAGCAGGTGCACGTCGCCATCGAACAGGCGTCGCCCATCGTGATCGACCTGTCCCGGGCGACGTTCATCGACTCCTCCGTCCTGGCCGTCCTGCTGGGCGGGCTCCGGCGCGCGCGAGAGGCGGAGCTGGGGTACGCCCTGATCCTTCCCGGAGAGGACGGCGCCCCCGTGCGCCGGATCTTCGAGGTGACCGGCCTCGTCCCCGTGTTCGCCATCCACCCGTCGGAGTCGGAGGCAGTTGCGGCTGCGGCGGCGGGCGTGAACGCGTGACGTCCGAGACGCCACAGCTCCGCCTGCTGTTGCCGGCCGCACCCGAGAACGTCGTGGTGGCACGGCAGGCGATCACGGGGCTGTGCGAGGGGCTCGGCTTCCCATCCCGCGCCACCGACGACGTGCGGCTGGCAGTCACGGAGGCGTGCACGAACGTCGTCGTTCACGCCTACGCGCCCGAGACGGCCGCCGCGCAGCTCGAGCTCGAGGCGAGCGCCGTCGATCACGGGCTCCTGATCACCGTCCGCGACCAGGGACGCGGCATGGGAGTCTTCACCGGCGCCGCCGGCCTGGGCCTCGGTCTGCCGCTGATCGCCGCGCTCACGCGCGCCGTGGAGATGCGGGCCGGACCGGGAGGCGTCGGCACCGAGATCGCCATGACCTTCAGCAAGGACGGTTCCGAGCAGGATGCCCGTGTCTAACACCGTGCACACCGTTGTCCCGTCCCGCATCAGCGTCTCGGCTGTGACGGCCGGCCCGGTGCTGGCGCGCGTGTTCGGCATTCTCGGCGCCCGTGCCGGGCTGTCGCTCGACCGCGTCTCCGACCTGCTCCTCGCTGCCGATACGATCGCCGACGCCGACGTGCATGCCGACGGCGTCGCGTGCGTCGAGTTCACGGTCGGCGACGGCCACGTCGAGCTGGTGGTTGGACCGCTCGCCGACGGTGGTGCCGAGCGCCTCGTCGAATCCCCGCGGGTCGGCGGCGTGGCGGTCCTGCCCCGCCTGGCCGACCAGGTCGAGGTGACCGGCACCGACGGCTCGCGCCGCGTCCGCCTGTCGTTCACCTGAGCGGCGGCTAGGAGGACAGCTCGACGCGCGGCGACCGGGCGATCCGGTCGGCCGTGCGGGATAGCTGCGCGCGCAGCGTCGCCTCGCGCCGCAGCCATGCGTGCACGGCGTCGGCGTCGGCCTCGACCAGATCGCGGTGGCCGCACTCGGGGCACCGCCGCCGCACCAGGACGCGGTCGCCGTCCCGCGCGACCTCCGTCGGCTGGACGAGGTCGCTCGCGCAGACCGGGCACCGGACGAGCGGCATCCGGGACGCCAACGGCTCCGCGCCGTCGGCGCGCTCCGTCCACTGCGACTCAGAGCTCATCGAACTCCACGTCGCCGAGCTCGTCGCGGATGCGCTCGCACGCGCGTCGCAGCAGCCGCGAGACGTGCATCTGGGAGATGCCGATGCGGGCCGCGATCTCGGACTGCGAGAGTCCCTCCTCGAAGCGCAGTCGCAACACGAGCCGGTCGCGGTCGTCGAGCGTGTCGAGCGCTCCGGCCACGAACAGCCGCGCCTCGACCTCGTCATAGCCGGACTCGTCGACCGGAACTCCGCGGTCCTCGGACTCACCGTCGGCGTCGAGCGCCGACAGGGAGACGGCGGTGCGAGCGCGATCGCTCTGGATCGCCTCGAGCACCTCTTCCACGGTCACCTCGAGGTACTCGGCCAGCCGCGGGATGGACGGAGATTGGCCCTCGCGGTTCGTCAGCTCCTCGGCGGCGCGCGTGACGCGCGTGCGCAAGTCGCTGACGGGGCGCGGGATGTGCACCGCAGCGACGCGGTCGCGGAAGTAGCGGCGCAGCTCGCCGATGATGTACGGCGCGCAGTACGTCGAGAGCGCCACGCCGCGCTCGGTGTCGAAGCGGTCGAGGCACTTCAGGAAACCGACCCAGGCGACCTGGGCGAGATCGTCGTAGGGCTCGCCCCAGGACGCGAATCGCCGTGCCAGGCCGTGCACGAGCCGCTCGTGGCGAGCTATCAGGATGTCCCGGGCCCGCGCATCACCGGCGCGCCAGCGCTCGACGAGAACGATCTCAGGATCGGAGGCGCGAGCAGATGCCGGCATCGGTCGAGTTCTCCCCGCGTGGCGGATCTTCAAACCCCGGAACGCGCGGCGTCGAGCGGGGATAGAGAGAGATTCGCAGGCGTCTGCAGATCGGATGATTGAAAGCCTGCAGACCGGGAAACACCTTGCTGCTCGTTTCAACCGAACAGGAGTTACGACATGATTCCGCTCCTCCTCATCCTGGTCATCCTGGCGCTTGCGTTCGGCGGGTTCTTCGTGTTCTCGCTGAAGGTCGCGGTCGTCGTGGCGCTCGTCCTGCTGGTGCTCGGCCTCTTCGGCGGCTGGAACATCAGGGGACGCCGAACCGCCATGTAGGTTCACCGAGGGGTTCTGACCCGTAGCCACCCCCTTGGACGGGTTCCGCCGGTTCCGGCGGAGCTTCGAGGGTCAGTACAGGCCGGGTCCCGCAGCTGCGGGGCCCGGCCTCTTGTACGTCCTGGTTGCAAGTTCGTAGCGAACAACGCTAACCTAACGGTCGATAGTTAGATGATCGAGCAACCGACTGCCAGCCTTCCCCATGCCGTCCGTTTCTGGTCGCGCGCGACGCCGGCTGCGATGGCCCTGCGCGACGGCGAGGAAGCGTTTTCGTACGCTGAGCTGGCGGCGTCGGTCGATGCGCTCGCGGGGCGTCTCGCCCACGCCGGCGTACGGCCCGGCGAACGGGTCGCACTGGTGGCCGAGAACCGCGCCGACTGGGTGCTCGCTTTCCTGGCCTGCCTCGAGCTGGGCGCGATCGTCGTGCCGGTGAACGTGCGCCTCGGGCCCGGCGAGCTGGGCCGCCAGCTGGCAATCGCACAGCCACGGCTCGCGCTCGTGAGCGGCCGCTACGAGGACCTTCTGGCGCGCGCCGCGCCCGACCTCGCGCGGCGGCGCCTGGAACGAGATGCCGAGGGCGCGATCTGGCGGGAGCCGGCCGTTGCCGGCGGGTTCGCGCCCCCGGCTCCGGCCGCCCCGGGCCTGGTCAGCTTCACATCGGGCACGACCGGCTCGCCACGCGGCGCCGTCATCACGCAGGCCGCGCTCGCGACGAGCGCGAGCGTTTACGCCCGCCTGCTCGAGACCACGCCCGACACGACCACGCTGGTGCTCGTGCCGCTGTTCCACAACACCGGGTTCCTCGACCAGCTGGCGCAGATGCTGGTGGTCGGCGGCGGCGTCGACCTCCTGCGCGAGTTCCACGTCGGCGATGCCATCGACGCCCTCGTCCGCCGGCCGGCGAACTACCTGATCGGCGTGCCAAGCATCTTCCGGCTGATGATGCTCGACCCGCGCGCAGACGACGTGTTCCGCGCGGTCCGGATCCTAGCCTACGGCGGCGCGCCGATGCCGCCGGCCTGGATCGCGGAGCTGCACGCCCGCTGGCCCGTGCTGCAGCCGTTCAACATCTACGGGCTGACCGAGTTCACGTCGCTGAGCCACGCGCTGGTGCCTGAGTTCGCGGTCACCCGGGCGGACACCGTGGGCCGACCGGTCGAAGGGGTCCGCCAGCGGATCGTCCACGACGACCGGCCCGATACGGCGACCGGGGAGCCCGGCGAGGTGTGGCTGGCCGGGCCGATGCGCATGCAGGGCTACCTCGACGACGAGCGCGCGACCGCCGACGTGTTCCGCGGCCCGTGGCTGCGCACCGGCGACCTCGGGACGATCGACGACGATGGTTTCTTGACGCTGCACGGGCGCATCGCCGAGGTGATCCTGCGCGGCGGCGAGAAGATCCATGCCGGCCAGGTGGAGTCCGAGCTGGCCACGCTCGCGAGCGTGGCCGAGGCGGCCGTCGTCGGGGTGCCCGACGACGTGCTGCAGGAACGCGTGGTGGCCTGCGTCGTGGAGCGCGCCGGCCGGACGTTCGACCCCGACGAGGCGCGTGCCGGCCTGCGCGACCGGATCGCCGACTACGCCGTGCCAGACCGCTTCCTCGTGGTCGACGAGCTGCCCCGCAACGCCAACGGCAAGATCGACCGCGCGCAGGTGCGCGCGGCATTCGGGGAGATCGCCGGGTGACCCGTACCGCCATCCGCCAGGCCGCTGCCGAGCGCTTCTTCCACCAGGGATACGAGTCGACGACGGTGCGTGAGATCGCCGACGCGCTCGACATCCGCGCGGCCAGCATCTACTACCACTACCCCGACAAGCAGCAGATCCTGTTCGAGCTGATCGACTCGGCCATGAGCCTGCTCGCCGACGGCGTCCGCGAGGCCGTGGCGGCGCACGACGCGTCGGCCGACCGGCTCGCAGCGATCGTCGTCCACCACGTGGCGCTGCACGCCCTGCGGCCGCTCGAGGCGACGCTCGGCGAGACCGAGCTGCGGAGCCTGACGGGCGCGCGCCTCGACCTTGCGGTGGCGAAACGCGACGCGTACGAGGCGATCGTGGTGGGCGTCCTGGCCGAGGGCGTCCGCACCGGCGCGTTCGAGCCGCTCGATCCGAAGCTCACCGCGTTCGCGGTGATCTCGATGTGCACGAACGTCGGCATCTGGTACCGGCCCGACGGCAGGCTGACTCTGTCCGAGGTCGCGCGGTCCTACGCGACCATGGCCACGCGGCTCGCAGGAGCCCCGCCGGCCGACCCAGCGCTCGTCCACGGCCTGCTCGCACAGGCCGTCGCGGCGTACACGATCTGACCCAGGAGGTCCACGGTGGGACTGCGAACGCCCGAGGAGTACGTCGAGAGCCTGCGCCGGCAATCGCCGGAGGTCTACGCCCGGGGCGAGACCGTCACGAACGTCGCCGATCACCCGCTGTTCGCCTCGACCATGGCGTGCTGGGGGTCGTGGGTGTGCCGCGCCGCATGGGATCCCGAGATGCGCGACACGATGGTCACGTCGCCCGACCTGAACGGCGAGGAGTGCCACGTCTTCTGGCACATGGCGACCAGCCCGGAGGACCTGCTGCAGAACCTGCGGGCCGCACGGATGCTGTCGGAGCGCTCGCCGCTGTCGGGATACGCGTCGATCGGCCGAGACGAGCTGCAGGCGCTGCTGATCGTCACGCAGCGCGTCGACCGGGCGCACGGCACCAGCTACCACGCGCGCGTCGTCGAGTTCGTGAAGCGGTTCCAGCGCGAGCAGCTGATGACCGCCGCGGCCGTCACCGACGTCAAGGGCGACCGAAGCAAGCGACCCGCCGACCAGGACGATCCCGACCTGTACCTCCGGGTCGTCGAACGTCGGGACGACGGCATCGTCGTGCGCGGCGCGAAGGCCCACACCTCGGGCTCGGTGGTCGCGAACGAGCTGGTGATCATCCCGCAGCGCGCGATGCGCGCCCAGGACGCCGACTACGCCGTCGCATTCGCGACGCCGGTCGACACGCCCGGCATCAAGCTCGTGTGCCGCGGCTTCTCCGGCGAGAACCCGGACGAGTTCGAGGCGCCGGTGTCGAGCCACGACGACCTGATGGAGTCGTTCACGATCTTCGACGACGTGTTCGTGCCGTGGGAACGCGTGTTTTTGTGCGGCGAGGCGGCGTTCGCCGGCGAGGTCGCGAACACGTTCGCGAACGTGAACCGGCAGGGCTATCTGGGCGCCGACGTCGGCAAGCTGCGGCTGTTCATCGGCGCCGCGCAACTCGCCGCCCAGCTGAACGGCGTGACCGGGGCGGCGCACATCAAGTCGAAGATCGCCGAGATGATCCGCCTGGAGCGCTCGATCTGGGCCCTCGGCGTGACGGCCTCGCACGAGAGCCGCAACGAGGAGGGCTACCAGGTGCCTGATCCCGTGCTCACGAACGCCGGCAAGCACCTCGCGATGGAGGGCCACTACATGGCCGCCCGCAACCTGCTCGAGATCGCGGGCGGATCCGTCATCACCTCGCCATACGTGGAGGATATCTTCCGTCCGGAGCTGCGGCCCTTCGTCGAGAAGTACTACCGGGGCGTCGATCCGGGCGACGCGATGGAGCGGCTGCGCGTCATGAAGCTGATCCGCGACCTTGTCGCCTCCGAGTACGGCGGCTACTGGTACACGGAGATCATCCACGGCTCGGGCTCACCCGAGGCGGAGAAGCTGCAGATGTACCGCGAGCACGATCTCGAGTACTGCGTCGGCCTGGCCCGTCACGCCCTGCTGGGCCGGGCGGCGGTCGGCGAGGCATCGACGGCGCGGGTGTCCTGATATGGGTGCGTGTTTGTCAAGGTGGCAGGGTGAGGAGGGCGGCTTTGTGGCCGCCCTCCTCGTTTCTGCGGTGGTCGGTGCGGGGCGGGGGTCAGCTCGACGATCGGTCAGTCTGATATTCGAGGGTTGGGTACCTCATGACCCTGGTTTCGAGGCCGGCGTGCGCTGTCTAGGATCGAGCGTCGCGGTGGGTTGCTGCTCATAGGACAATCGCGCGTGCCGGCGACCGCCTCCCATCCCGGGTGAGACGCCGCAGAAGGCTTGTTCGCCGCCTTCCTACACGGTGGCGGCGGCCCACAAAAAGCCGGCCAGTTCGCGGGCGACGGCGACGGTCGCGACGTTCGCGGGCTTGCCGCGTGCCCGCAGGCGGGTGTGGGTGCGGTACAGGCGGTGTTGCGCGCGCCACGCGATCTCGAGGATCTCCGCTGGCTGGCCGTCGTGGCGGTTGCGCAGTGCCTGGCCGATGCGCGGCTCACGGGTGTAGTGCCAGGCGGCTTCTACCAGCAGCCGGCGGGCGTGCTGGGAGCCAGTTTTGGTGATGTGCCCACGGGTGAGGCTCTCACCGCTTTGGGAGATGCTCGGTACCAGTCCCAGCCATGACGACAATTGGCGGGGCTGGGAGAACCGGTGCCAGTCGCCGATCTCGGTCTGCAGCCCGAGTGCGGTCAGCGTGTCGACGCCGCGGAACGCGCGCAGCCGCGCGACGCTCGGCCACAGCTCAGGGCTGTGCGCGATCTGCGCCAGGTGCTGATCGAGCACCACGCGGCGCGCGACGAGCCCGTCGACGGCCGCCAACGCGTCGATGTAGGCGAGAGTCAGCGCCGGCTGGTCGAATTGTTGCTTGGCCAGCCAGTCGCGATGCGCCACCGTCCAGGTAGAGCTGGTCGCGGGGTACACCCGGCCGTAGCGGAGCAGCAGCTTCGACACCCGGTGGCGGGCCCGCATCAGATCCTGGCGGAGCGCCTCGCGGGCCCGCACCAGATCGCGCGCTGCTTCCTGCTGCTCGCTCGGGATGTGGATCGGCTGCAGCGACCCGGCCATCAGCAGCCGCACCAATAGCTCCGCATCGCGCTGGTCGGTCTTGATCCGGTCAGCCGCCCCGCGCGGCGTCTTGCCGGGCGCCACGACATCCATCCCGATCCCGGCCGCGATCGCCGCCCGGGCCAGCCCGAACCCGGTCGGGCCAGCCTCGTAGACCGCCCGCACCGGCTTGCGTAGCGACTCCAGGAACCGCACCACCGACGCGCTGTCACCGCCCAGCCGGGCGCGCCGCAGCTCGCCTGTCTCGGAGTCGATCGCTGCGGCGTGCACGCTGCGAGCGTGGACGTCCAGCCCCACCCATGTCATCGTC
>JBBQFB010000024.1:0-26705 GCA_038321545.1 Gaiellales bacterium | reverse complement strand
CGACCGGGTTCCGGCGGTCCGCGCAAGAGGCTATCAGCCGCATCCCGTACGGCGCCGTCGCGAGCTACGGCGACATCGCGGCGGGTGCCGGGCAGCCAGGAGCGAGCCGGGCCGCGGGCACTGCCTGCAGGACGAATCCGATCCCCGTCGTCGTGCCGTGCCACCGCGTGCTGCGCAGCGACGGCTCGATCGGCGGGTATGCCGGCGACATGGCCGGCGGGCTCGACATCAAGCGGCATCTGCTGGCCCTCGAGGGCGTCCAGCTCGCGCTGTTCGTTCCGTGATCCGTCATCCCGTGACGGTCTAGAATCGCCCGGATGAGCGCGGCCGACACCGGGACGATCGCGTCTCCCGACGACTTGCGCCTGGTCGCGGCGCTGCGCGCGGGAGACGAGGCGGCGTTCGCCGGCGTCGTGCGGATGTACAACCGGTCGCTGCAGCGGCTGGCGCGGATGTTCGTGTCGAGCGACGCCCATGCCGAGGAGGTCGTCCAGGAGGTGTGGGTCGCGGTCCTGACCGGCCTCGAACGGTTCGAGGGTCGCTCGTCGCTGCGCACCTGGATCTTCCGGATCGCGACCAACATCGCGAAGACCCGGGGCGTCCGCGAGTCGCGCTCGGTGCCGCTGTCGAGCCTCGCCGGCGACGACGACGAGGGGCCGTCGGTCGACCCGTCGCGGTTCACGAGGGCGCCGGACGCGGGCTGGTGGGCGAGCCCGGTGCGGCCGTGGGGCCTCGACGCTGCGCAGATCACGCTGGACGACGAGGCCGGCGCCCGGATCCGGGCCGAGATCGAGCGTCTGCCCGAGGCACAGCGGGCCGTGATCACGCTTCGCGACCTCCACGGGCTGAGCTCGGAAGAGGTCTCGGAGATGCTCGGCATCACGTCCGGCAACCAGCGCGTGATCCTGCACCGCGCCCGGTCTCGGGTGAGGGCGGCGCTCGAGTCGTACTTCGCGCCGGCATGATGAAACGTTTCCGTCGTCTCGTGAGACCGTTCTCGGTGGTGCCCGATTCCGATACCGTTTCCGGTGTGACCTGCCAGGAGTTCGTCGAGCTCGTGACGGAGTACCTCGAGGGTGCGCTCAGCCCGGCCGAGCGCACGCGCTTCGCCGCGCACATCGACCACTGTGACGGGTGCAGCGAGTACCTCGTCCAGTTCCGCGAGACGATCGCCGCCGTCGGTCACCTCCCCCCGGAGTCGATCGATCCGGTGGCCGAGGAGAAGCTGCTGGCGACGTTCCGCAACTGGAAGCGCGACACGGCGACTCCGTAGATTCGTGGGGTCTGCGAACGGCCGTGCCTGGCCGAGTCTGCGATGCGCCGCGTCCCGGTTTTTGGATGCCGTCAACAGCGGTAGGTGGATGGAGAAGATGAGTCGTTTCGGCGCTTGCGATAGCTGGCTTCTGAGGGTCAGACTGAGGCCGAACGAGCAGCCGTCTCCGATCGCAGACGGGACGCGGCCGATCGCAGTCTTCGCGTCTCAGCTTTGGGCTGCGCTGGGCGGGTCTGCGGTTGGTGCCGCGGATTTCGGGTGGGGTATTCGGTTCTCGGAGTAGCGCTGGTGAGGCGTTCGCCGGCTTGCGATGGGTGGGGTCTGCGCCGCAGCCCGGAGCGGTGCGCGAAGGCACCCGGCGGGGCCTCAGCGCGCTCGTGCTTGCGAGCCAAGCGCCGCGCCGATGGCACCGCCCAGGTCGCCGAGCGCCGCCACCCGTATCGGCGGGGGACGCTCCGAGACGAACACGTGCGGCAGCATCTCCTTCGCCAGGCGATCGGCGAACGGCTGGCCGAGCCTGGTGCCGAGGCCGCCGCCGAAGATGATCACGTCGACATCGAGGAGGTTGTTCGCCGACGCCACGCCGGCACCCAGGGCCGCCATCGCCTCGTCGATCAACTTCACGGCGAGCGGGTCGCCCTCGGCGAGCGCCTCCTGCCAGACACCGCTCGCGAGCCGGTCCTTGCCGCGCCTCTCCATGATCTGGAACAGCGACGTCTTGGTGCCGCCGTCGTGCGCCGCCCGCGCCCGGGCCTCCATCGCGCCGCGGCCCGCGTACGCCTCGAGGCAGCCGCGCCGGCCGCACGGACACGGCAAGCCGTCCATCTGCACGACGACATGGCCGATCTCGGCCGACGCGCCGCGGCCCGACCAGCGCCGGCCGTTCAGCACCAGGCCGCCCCCGACGCCGGTGCCCCAGAAGACACCGAGCACCGCGCCGAACCCCTTCCCCGCTCCGAGGCGGAACTCGGCCTCGGTCGCGACGTCGACGTCGTTGCCGATCCGGACCGGAACACCGAGATCGGCGGCCAGCGTCGCACCGAGCGGGAACGCCCCCTCCCAGCCGGCGATGTTGCCGGAGTGCGCCACCTCGCCCGTGGCGAGGTCGATCGAGCCGGGCGCGCCGACGCCCGCGGCGACCAGCTGCGCGGGCGACGCGCCGGCCGACTCGAGCGCCGTGCGGAGCGTGTCCGCCATCGCCGCAGCGACCGCCGGGGGGCCTCCGCGAGGCGTCGCGGTGCGCGCCCTGCCGCGGACCACGTTGCGGCCGTCGATCACGACCGCCTGGATCTTCGTGCCGCCGAGGTCGATGCCGCCGCGCAGCCGCGCTCGGGTCTCAGTCATGAGCGAATGCTAGAGGCTTCCGGCGCCTGCGCCGATCGTGCGGCGACGACGGCAGCGATCGCGATGCCGGTCAGCGGGTAGATCAGGTACGACGTCTGGAACACCCGCGCGATGAACACGAGCACGAACATCGACGCCGCGAAACCGGCCGCGGGGAGCCACGGCGCCGGGTTCCTGCGCTGGGCGACCAGCAGCGCGACGGTGACCGGAACCCACGTGACGAGGGCGATCAGCGGAAACGGGTAGCTGCCCGTGCGGTCGACCACGCCGGCGTTCACGAGCAGGCCCGCGAGGCCGTACCCGATCACGCGATACGTCTCGGCGCCGAAGGTGATGGTGTCGTTCCAGAAGGCGCCGGGGTCGGCGATCACGAACGGCAGGGACGGCACGACGACCACCAGGACCAGCGCGATCAGTGGCCGGACGATCGCCTGCCGCCCACCGACACGCCACGCCTCGAGCAGCAGGAACGGTGCCGCCAGCGCCGCGAACTGCTTCAGGATCATCGCGGCGCCGACCAGCGCGAGCGCCCCGGTGAACCGCCGCCGCTGGGCGCAGGCGAACGCGAGCACGAGCAGCAGCAGCGTCGGCGCGTCGGCGGTGCCGAACCACGCGGCGCGCACCGCGAGCGGGTTCGCCGCCAGGACCGCGCCGATCACGAGCCGCACCGGGAACGGGCCGCGCAGCAGCATCGCCGCGGGCAGCAGCGCGAGCGTACAGAGCAGCACGGCGAACCGCGCGTCATCGAACGGCGAGGGCAGCAGCCGCACGCCGGCGCCGAACAGCGCCGTGCCGGGGAAGTACGGGAAGTGGCCGAGCGCGACGATCTCACGGCCCGGATCGGGCGGGGTGCCGTCGAGGTCGTAGATCCGCTCCATGCCGGTGCCCGTGTAGTCGTGACCGTACGGGTTGACACCGTCGAGCACGAGGTCGCCTGCGATCTCGATCTGGTAGACGGAGTCGTTCGTGTGGAACCACGGCGCCGTCCCGTCGCGCAGGCCGATCTGCAGCAACGTCGCGGGGACGAGCAGCGCACACACCACGGCGACCGTCGCGCCCACCACGATCCCGCACCGCCAGCGGCGGTCGCGCACGAACAGCACGGCGATCAGCGCCAGCACCACGACCACGCCGCCGAGCACGGCGATCGCGCGCAGCAGTCCTGGATCCCACACGCCGTCGGCGGCCCGCACGAGCGGCCCCAGAACGCCGTGCGCGCGGGCCGGCGCGACCTTCCACGGCGTCGGATCGGAACCCAGCTCCGCGACGCTCAGCCCCACCAGCGTCCCGAGGGCGCCGAGGACCAGCGCCGCACGCTCGAGCTTCACTGCTTCGGCTCGAGCCCGTAGAGGTGGCCGAACCCCGTGAAGTAGACCCGCTGGCCGTCGGCGATGATCGGCGTGTACCGCCCCTCGTCGCGCCGCCAGATGACCTTGCCCGTGGTCGCATCGAGCCCGAACGTCCGACCAGGACCGTTCTTGACGAACCGCGCCGAGCCGGAGTGCTTGCCCTTCAGCGTCGAGAAGTAGACGACGCCGTCGACGACGGTCGCCGCGCCGTGCACGGCCGCGGGCGCCGCGTACTTCCACTTCACGTCGCCGGTGGCCGCATCGAGGGCGACGAGGAACCCGTCGTAGGTGCCGACGTAGACCGTCTTCTTCCAGATCGCCGGTGCGCTGTAGACGTAGGTGCCGACGCGCCGCGCGAACAGGAGCTTGCCGGTCTTCTCGCCAAACGAGTAGACGTAGCCGTCGGTGTTCGGCGCGTAGACGCGGCCGTAGGCGATCGCGGGCGTCGCGTAGAAGTACTCGCGCTTGCCGAACTGCGAGTACGAGCCGCTCTTCCACCGGAGCTTGCCGGTGGAGGCGTCGACCGCGTAGAACGAGCCGCCGTCGGAGCCGACGAACAGCGTGCCCTGGTGGTACGCGATCGAGGAGGTGACGCCGGTATCCGTCCCGAAGCTCCACTGCGGCTTGCCGGTCTTCGCGTCGAGCGACACGATCTTGCCGTCCCAGCCGCCGAAGTACAGCGAGCCCTTGACGTACAGCAGCGACGACTCGATCACCTCGGTGTTCGCGCGCCACAGGACCTTGCCCGTCGCGGAGTCCATCGCCACGACCAGGCCCTTGGCGCCGGGCACGCGCTTGCAGCGGGTGCCCATGTACGCGTGGTACACGACGCCGTCGGCGTACGCCGGCGACCCTGCCGAGCAGCGCTTGAACTGGTGCTCCCAGACGATCTTGCCGGTGGCGCCGTCGGCGGCGTAGAAGTGGCCGCGCGCCTCCGCCACGTAGACGTTGCCGTTGGCGGCGATCGGCGGGAACTCGATCAGCGACGTGTCGTGCTCCCAGAGCGTCTTGAACGGCGGCCGCAGGTCGGGGAACGTCGCCACTCGCGTGCGGCCCGGCTCGTAGCCGTACATGGGCCACGCGGCGAGCGTGCGCTCGATCGTGCCGTCGGTGGTCGTGACCGTCGTCGCCGGCGGGGCGGTCTCGCCGACCGGCTCGGCGGTCGTGTCGAACTCCTCCGTGGAGGAGCCGCGCACGTTCTTCGTCTCGGTCTGGTCGTGGTAGTACCACGCGCCCGCGGCACCTCCGGCGAGCAGGAACGCGCCCACGATCACCGCGACCAGCCGCCACCTCATGGCGTCACCGCCGCAGGGGCGGCCGTCGCCGTCACGGCCGGTGTGGTTTCGGGCGCCACCTCGGCGACCGGACGCAGCGCGCAGGCGCCGGCGATCGCGGCGATGCCCCAGAAGGTCGGGTCCGAGAAGAACTGGTCGTAGCCGAGTCCGTGCACGAGCAGCGCCACGAGATCGGCCGCGAGAATTGCACGCAGCGCGACCGACGGCACGCGGCGCAGCGCCACGGCGATCGTGGAGAGAAGGGCGAGGAAGAGTCCGATGCCGACGATGCCGAGCTCCGATGCGACGTCCACGACGATGTTGTGCGGCGCGATGTGTCGCTTCTCGAAGTCGGTCTTCCCGGTGGCCGCGCCGAACCCTCCGAGGCCGACGCCTGCGACCGGGTGCGCGCCGAACGTCTCGGAGCCGCGCTCGGCCAGGCTGGCGCGGCTCGACGAGGCCTTGTCGAGCGAGTGGTTGAGCGCGTTCACGACCTGCGGCTGGGAGATCGCGACGCCGACCGCGACGACCAGCACCGCGAGCCCCGCGGCAACCGCCACGAGCCGCCGCCAGGCCAGGAAGCTGAGCACCCAGACCCCCGCCGCGAGCGCCATGAAGCTCGTCTGCGAGAACGAGAACGCCATTCCGATGAATATCACCGGTGCCAGCAGGGCGGCCCCGACGGCCAGCTTCCGGCTCGGGCCGAACACGCAGACGCCGGCGATCGTCAGCAGCGCGAACACCTCGAGCCGGCCGAACAGGCTGGGATCGACGAGCAGCGAGTTGACGCGGAACAGGTCCGAGTAGGCGTTGGCGATCTCGATCTTCGGGTTCGCGATGATGGTCGTCTTCGCGAACCACTCCCAGATCGCGACCACGGCGAGCACCAGCGCGAGCAGGACCTGCACGTACGGGAGCGTGCGCAGGAACGGCCGCATGCGCGCGGCCCGCGCCGTCAGCGATGCGAGCACGCCGAGCGGGATGTACGTCGCCGCCAGGGCGAACACGCCGCGATCGAGGTCGAACGTCCACAGCAGGCTGGCGGCCGCGAACACCAGGTACGCCGCCATGGCGAAGCCCACCAGGCCGATGTCCGGCGACGCCGCGCGGCGCCGCAGCGTCGACCACACGAGCGCCGCGAGCCCGCACGCGAGCACGCCGTAGAGAGGGAGCAGGAAGTGGGCGGGCCGGACCGGGTTGCCGAGCGGGAAGCGCAGCGCGATCACGAGCCCCGCGATCGGGACGAGCCAGGGCCATCGCAGCGCCGCGGCGGTACCGAGCACGAACGCACCAACGCCACCGACGCCGGCCGCGATCACGAGCAGCGGCGACCGGTCGATGGCATCGGAAAGCCCCGGCGCCTGCGCGTCGATGAGCGGGATGGCGCCCACCACGCTCGCGGCGATCCCGGCCAGCCGGAGTACCGCACCGCGCTCAACGAGCAGCAGCGCCACGCCCAGCGCGGCCACAAGGCCGGCAATCGGAAGCAGCTCGTCGGACGTCACGGCCCTCCAGAAGTCTAGCCGCCGTGTCTCAGCGCGAGGCCGAGACGTTCGCGGAACGGATCCCGCGGCCGGCGTTCACGATCACCACCGTCGCGTCGCCGGCCAGCTCGCCGTCGATCTCGAACACGGTCGCGCTGCCGACCTGGATCCGCCTCGACGTGGCGCCGATGAGGGTGACCGACGAGGGTGGGGCGCCCGTCACCGTGATCGTGACGCGGCCGGCATCGTCGCCCCATGCCACGCTCGGGAAGCGGTACCCGATCGGGGCTACCGGCACCGTCGCTGACGCTTTCCGGCGAGCCCCCAGGTCGAGGAGCGGGGACGGGTCGGGGAGCCGGTTGCGGTAGGCCTGCGGCAGCAGCTGACCGCCGATCGGCAGCACGCCGCGGACGGCCAGGGCGTAGCGCAGCAGCGTCGGCTCGAGGGCGGGCACGACGGCCCGCACGTCGGCGTCGCCGTTGGTGCGGCGGGTGCGGTTCGCCGACCGCCGGAACAGCGTCCGGATCAGCGACGGCCGCGTCGTCCCCTGCGTGGCCTCGAACCAGAACCCCCACGCGTCGTAGCTCTGGCGCACGAGCGGGCGCGTCGAGGCGGCGCTGCGCAGCAGCCGGCCCGGCAGGTTGCCGAGGAATGGCCCCTCCGCACGCGCCCAGCCGGGGGTGACCGCGGCCGCCATCCAGTTCGCGGTGCCCTCCACGATCGACGACGGCAGCAGGTCGAGCCGCGGCGCGAGCCGACACTGCACGCCGTGGAAGTACTCGTGCGCGAGCGTCTCGGCCAGCAGCCGGTCCGGATCGACCGCCAACGGCATGCGCGCGACGACGCTCGTCGACGACCACCGTCGCCCCGGCCGGCCGCCGGTGCGCACGTAGGTGCAGGTGGTGCGGCCGAGGACTCCGGCCGGCTGACGGGCGAGGTAGATGTCGTAGCGGCCGTCGCCGCCGTTGCGACGCCGGCCGGCGTCGCTGGCGGGCGGCTGGAAGCCGAGCGCGATCTCCGCCGACCGCATCCGCTCCACCTGACCGACGATCTGACGGACGAGCGGCGGCGCGGTCGAGCAGTTCTGGTCGCGCGCGCTGGGACCTGATGGCTGATCCCGCGAGCCCCGCGTCTCGTCCCAGAAGACCCGGAAGTTGTGGGTACCTGCCGCGCACAACCGCGAACCCGGCGCATAGGCCGGGCCGGGCGCTGCCAGCGCGGACGAGACCGCCTTGCCGTGCACGGCGGCGAGGCCGGGCGCGGGGACGGTCAGCGCCAGCGCGGCTGCCGAGAGCACCGCGAGGCCAGGCCACGTCATCGCGGCGAATCTACCGCATTGGGACCGCGTACGCTTGCGCGAACCGTCGAAGGGAGCAGTACGTGGGAGGCAGGGTCGAAGGCAAGGTCTGCGTCATCACCGGAGCCGCCGGATCGATCGGCCTCGCGTCGGCGGAGCGGCTCGCGGCGGAGGGCGGCCGGGTCGCGCTCGCCGACCTCGCAACCGACGGCGCCGAGCGCGGCGCTGCCGGCATCCGCGCCACCGGCGGCGAGGCCGCGGCGTTCACCGTCGACGTGACGGATTCCGGCTCCGTCGAGCGCCTGTACCGCGCCGTGCACGCGCAGTTCGGCCGCATCGACGTCTGCTTCAACAACGCGGGCGTGCTGCTGCCCGGCGACGGCGACCCGATCGAGACACCGCTCGAGCTGTGGCTGAAGGTGCTGGCGATCAACCAGACCGGCGTCTTCCTGTGCCTGAAGCACCAGTTGCCGTACCTGCTCGAGGGCGGCGGCGGTTCGATCATCAACACCGCGTCCATGGTCGCGCTGCAGGGGTCGGCGACGCCGCAGATCGCCTATGACGCGACCAAGGGAGCGGTCGTCACGATCAGCCGCGACGTCGCCGTCACGTACGGCCGCCGCGGCATCCGCTGTAACGCGCTGTGCCCCGGGCCGATCGAGACGCCGCTGTTCCGCAACATCTTCGGCCAGGACCCCGAGGGCCTCGCCCGGCGGCTCGTCCACAACCCGATGGGCCGCGTCGGCACACCGCTGGAGGTCGCGCATGCGGTCGTCTATCTCGCGAGCGACGAGTCGACGTGGACGAGTGGCACGGCGTTCCTCGTCGACGGTGCGATCACGAACGCGTACACGACGGCCGAGGACTGAGAGGTTTGGGCCGCTGAGACCCGGGCACCGAATGCAGTAGCGTGACCGATTCTCAGCGCATCCTCGTGGCCGGGGCGACCGGCTACATCGGCGGCCGGCTGATTCCGGCGCTCCTTGCCGCGGGCTACGAGGTGCGCGGCCTGGCCCGCGCGCCGGGCAAGCTCGCCGGCCGCGTGTTCGCGTCTGACCCGAAGTTCACGGCGGTCGGTGGCGACGTGCTGCAGCGCGACTCGCTGGACGGCGCGCTGGAGGGAGTCGACACGGCCTTCTACCTCGTCCACTCGCTCGGCGCCGGTTCCGACTTCCACGAGCGCGATGTCCGCGCCGCGACCAACTTCGCCGATGCCTGCGCCGCCGCGGGCGTCGCGCGCATCGTCTACCTGTCCGGGCTGGGCGGCGCCGAGGACGAGCTGTCGGAGCACCTGCGGAGCCGGCAGGAGAGCGGCGACGCGCTGCGCACCGGCGGCGTGCCGGTGACGGAGCTGCGCGCGGCCGTGATCATCGGCTCCGGCTCCGCGTCGTTCGAGATCATGCGCGACCTCACCGCCCGGTTGCCGGCGATGGTGGCCCCGAAGTGGGTATCGTCGCGCTGCGAGCCGATCGCCATCGCCGATGTCGTCCGCTACCTCGTCGGCTGCATCGCCGAGCCGCGCACGTCGGGCGAGACGTTCGAGATCGGCGGCGGCACGGTGCTCACGTACCGGGAGATGCTCCAGGTGGCGGCCGAGGAGCAGCACCGGCCGTTCCGGATGCTGTCGGTGCCGGTGCTGACGCCGAAGCTCTCGTCGTACTGGCTGCATCTCGTCACGAGCGTCGACATGCACGTCGCCCGGCCGCTGATCGACGGGCTGCGCAACGATGTCGTCACGCACGAGCATCGCATCCGCGAACTGCTGCCGGGCGACCTGATCGGGTTCCGGGAGGCGGTCCGAAGGGCGCTCAACGTGGCAACGGTGGAGCGCAGCTCGCGCTGGCAGGACGCGCGCTACGAGCGCATCGAGACGCCACTGGGCCGATTCCGGCTCGCACCCGGCCGCAAGGCCTTCCGCGACCGCCAGGTGTTCGAGACGTCGCTCGCTGCCGACGAGCTGTGGCGCCGCGTGGAGGCGAACTTCGGCGGCCGCGGCGGCTACGGCGCGAAGGCCGAGGTCCTGTGGCGCATCCGGGGCGCAGCCGACCGCATCCTCGGCGGTGCCGGACTGCGCCGCGGCCGTCCGACGGGCGCGCTGGCCGAGGGCGACGCCGTCGACTGGTGGCGCGTCGAGCGGATCGAGCCCGGCCACGCCCTCTGCCTGGTGGCCGAGATGCGCGTGCCCGGCGCGGCCCGCCTCGAGCTGGAGATCGAACCGACCGACCACGGATCCCGCCTCGTCCAGACCGCGACGCTCGCGAACACGCGGTTCGCGTCGGGTCTCTACTGGTTCGCCGTCGCCCCGTTCCACGACTGGGTGTTCCGGGAGCTCGGAGCGCACCTGATCGCCGAGGGCCGCGCCGGCCAGGCTCCCAGCGCCGCGTAGCGGCACGTCCCGCGCACCGCTGGACCGGCACCGAAGGCGTCGAACCGTCCCCTCCGCCACGTCCGGAACCGTCGTGCGGTAGGCCGCGACCTCTAGCGAGTAGCCTCTGCGGGTGATCCGCTGCACCGCCGACGAGCTGGAGCGCTTCGCCGGCGACGTGCTGCAGGCAATCGGCACCCGGCCGGACGACGCCGCGTTCACCGCCTCGGTGATCGTCGCGTCCGACCTGGCCGGCCACGAATCGCACGGCATGCGCCGGCTTCCGGAGTACGTCGAGCGATCGGCAGCCGGCCTCCTGCAACCGGGCGAGCGCCCCGAGATCGAGCTCGATCTCGGGGCGCTGGTACGTCTCGACGGCCGCAGCGCCTTCGGCCACGTCGCAATGCGCGAGGTGACCGACCTCGCGATCGAGCGTGCCCGGGCGCACGGCATCGCCGGCATCGCGCTGCGCAACTCCTCCCACGCCGGGCGGATCGCCGACTTCTGCGCGCGCGGGGCGCGCGGCGGCGTCGCGATCCTGTTCTGGTTCAACGACTCGGGCGGCGGCCAGGACGTCGCGCCCTACGGCGGCGACGCCCCGCGGCTGGCGACGAACCCGATCGGCGCCGGCATCCCGCGCGCGACCGAGCCGCACCTGGTGCTCGACATGTCGACCAGCGTGATCGCCCGCGGCCGGCTGGCCGAGTGGCTCGACCGGGGCGAGGAGATCGGCGCCGGCTGGCTCACGCCCGGCGGCGCGATCCGGCCCAGCGGCGGGTACAAGGGCACGGGCCTCGCGCTCGTCGCCGAGGCGCTGGCGGGCATCCTGACCGGCTCGGGCTCGGTCTCGGCCACGCCGGAGTCCGACGCACAGGGCGTGTTCTGCATCGCGATCGACGTCGCCCGGCTGCGACCGCTGGACGAGTTCGCCGACGAGATGGAGCGCATGCTCGCCTACGTGCGCGACACGCCGCTGGAGCCGGGGCACGACGCGATCCGGTTCCCGGGCGAGTCGGGAGCGGCCGCAGAGGCGGAGCGGCTGCGCGACGGCGTGCCGGTGCAGCAGTTCACGTGGCACCGGCTCGGCGTCGTGGCGGCCGGGCTCGGCGTCGAGATGCCGCGCCGCCTCAGCTGACGGCGAGCACGATCTTGCCGAGGCGCGCCGGATCGTCGAGGCGGCGGAACGCGTCGTCCGTGCGGTCGAGCGGGAACGTCGAGTCGATCACCGGCCGCCAGGGGTCGCCCGCAAGATGCTCCAGCAGCGCCGCGAACTCGCGCGGGCTGCCCATCGTCGAGCCGTGGATGTTCAGCTGGCCCCAGTACACGACCGACACCGGCACCCGCGCGAAGTCGCCCGCCGTGTCGCCGAAGTTGACCAGCGTCCCGCCCGGCCGGATGGCCCGCAGGATGGCGTCCCACGCATCGCCGCCGGCGGAGTCGATCGCAACATCCACGCCGTCTCCCCCGGTGGCCGCGCGAATCGTCTCGGGCCACTCGGGATCGCGCCAGTCGGCGCCGCCGACGGCGCCCAGCTCGAGGCAGCGCGCAAGCTTCTCGTCGCTCGACGTCGTCACATGGACGCGTGCGCCGAGCGCCGTCGCGATCTGGATCGCAAACGTGCCGGTACCGGCCGCCGCGCCCGTCACGAGCACCGTCGACCGCTCGCCGACGCCACCGCGCGTGACCAGCCCGCGCCACGCCGTGAGGCCGGCGATGCCGATGCACGCCGCCTCGGCGAACGACAGGTGCGCGGGCTTGGAGAACACGCACTCACCGGGCACCAGCACCTGTTCCGCGAACACGCCCTGGCGCGGGATGCCGAAGATCTCGAAGTCCGGCCCGAACGCGTCCTCACGGTCGCCCCAGCCGGTGCCCGGATAGATCAGCACCTCGTCGCCGGGAGCCCACCGCGTCACGCCGGCGCCGACCGACCGCACCACGCCGGCGGCGTCGGAGCCGAGGATGCACGGCGCCGCGGCCCGCTCCGGGTTGCGCATGATCCACCAGTCCCGCCGGTTCAGCGAGGCAGCCCGCACGTCGATCACGACGTCGCCGGCACCGGCCACCGGATCGGGCCAGTCGCCGAGCTCGATCTGGTCGGCCTCGCCGTGCGCGCGCAGGATGGCGGCCTTCATGCCAGTGCTCCTTCCGCCGCGGCCGCAACGGCCAGCAGCTCGTCGTCCAGGTACGGCTTCGCGATCAGCTGCAGCCCGACCGGCAGCCCGAGATCGTCGGTGCCGCAGGGGATCGAGATGGCGGGCCAGCCGAGTCCGTTGAACGCGTTCGTGTTGCGGTTCATCTTCAGCGTCAGGTCGGGCCCGTCGATCGGGGGCGGCGACAGCGGCAGCGTCGGGCACACCAGCACGTCCCACTCGTCGGCTCCCGCCAGCGCGCGGACGCGAAGCCCGTCGAGCCGCAGGATCGTGTCGAGGTACTGCCGCAACGGCGTCGCCTCGCCGTCGGCCAGGTCGGCGACGATCAGCGGCTCGTACGGCGCCGGATCGGCCCGCACGCCATCGGCGTAGTGCGGCACCGGCTCGCAGTTGAAGAGGTCGCGGAGAATGCGCGGCTCCCGCTGCCAGCCGATGTCGGCCGGCGCCAGCGCCGCACCGGCCCGGCCCAGCACGTCCAGCGCGTGGCGAAACGCGCGCTCGACGCCGGCATCGAGATCGCCGCAGAACCACTCCTCCAGCACGCCCACGCGGAGACCTGCGAGGCCGATCTCCTCGACCGGCTGCGGCATCCGCCCGAGCAGCACGTCGAACCCGAGCGCGGTCTCGGCGACGGTGCGCGCCATCGGGCCGCACGTGTCGAGCGACCGCGCGTTGACGTGGATGCCGCCGACGTCGACGAGCCCGAACGTCGGCTTCAGCCCGACGATGCCGCAGGCCGACGCCGGAGCACGGACCGACCCGCCGGTGTCGGTTCCGGGAGCCAGGTCGACGAGGCCCGCGGCGAGCGCGACGGCCGATCCGGACGACGAGCCGCCGGGGATGCGCGATTCATCGTGCGGGTTGCGGACGGCCGGACGGCCGGGCGTCTGCCCCATCATTCCCCAGGCCAGCTGGTGCATCGAGAGCTTGCCCACCAGGGTGGCGCCGGCCTCGCGGTGGAGTCGTACGGTCGGCGCATCGACCTCGCAGTGCTCGAACAGGAACGGCACGCCCGAGTCGCGGTCCGTGCCGGCGACGGAGAACGAGTCCTTGAAGGCGACCAGCTTGCCCGTCAGCGGGCCCTCGACCGTCGGCTGCTGCACCTCGAGCCGCCAGAAGGCGCCCAGGCGCTCGTGCTGCGCGATCCGCTCCAGCCGTTCGTCGATACTGTGCAACGTGCACGCTCCCGTCTCTGCCTCGACCGCGCTCCGCAGCCTGCTCGCCGAGCGCCGCGCCGAGACCGAGGCGGTGCTGTCGCTCGTCCGGCGCATCACCTCGTCGCTCGACGTCGACGAGATCCTAGGCGAGGCCGTGCGCCTGTTCGCGCAGTTGACGGGCTCAGCCGGCGCGCTCATCTACCTGCTCGACCCGGATGCCGAGCGATTGCGTGTGCGGGCGGGCACCGAGGGCTACGAGGAGTGGGTCGGCGTGTACTCGCTGGAGGTCGGCGCGGGGCTCACGGGCTGGACGGCGCTCAACCGGGCGCCGGCCATCGTGCGCGACAACGCCCGGGACGATCCGCGCTACCTGCTGGTGCCCGAGCTGCACGACGAGCGCTTCGAGTCGGCTCTCACCTACCCGCTGATCCCACCGTCCGACCGGCTCGTCGGAGTGGTCACCCTGCACACCGAGGCGCCCCACGAGTTCACGGAGGACGACCTGACCCTGGTCGCGCCGATCGCCGCGCTGGTGGCGGCTGCGGTGGAGACCGCCCAGCTGTACGCCGAGCGACGCCGCCAGCTGGACGCCGTGCGCACGCTCGCGTCGGCCGTCGACGACCTCGGCTCGGCCGCTGCCCGCCGCCGCGCGCTGCACGGGCTGGCCGAGTCGGCGCGCGCGCTGCTGGGCGCCGACGCGGTGCTGCTCGCAACCCGCGACGCGCGCGGCCGGTACGGCGTCGGCGCCGTCGCCGGCACGTGGCGCCGGGCCGAGCGGGTAGCCGATGCCGCGCTGCTCGATCCGCTGGCCGGTCGCGTGCGCGTGCTGACGCAGGCCCGCCACGGTGAGCTCCTGACCGGCGTGGCCGACGCGACCACCGGCGTCGCGGCGCCGATCCAGGCCGGCGGCGAGCTGGTCGGGATCATGCTCAGCGCCGGCCGGCACGCCGCGACACCCGCGCTGCTGGACGTGCTCGGCGCGATCGCGGCCACGGCCGCCCAGGTGATCCTGAACGGCCGGCTGATCGACCAGGTCGCGGGCCGCAACGCCGAGCGCGACTTCCTCGAGGCGCTGGTCGACGGCGAGGAGCCAGAGGCCGTGCTGGTCGCCCGCGCGCGGAGGCTGGGCATCGAGCTGGCCGAGCAGCACGTGGCGGTCGTGTTCGAAGCCGACCCGGCTGCGGGCGACCCCGACGAGGCGCTCGCCCGCGTGCGCACGGCCGTGCTGGGGGCGTTCCCGGGCTCGGCCTGCGCGGTGCGCGGCCTGCAGGCGATCGCCTTGCTGCGCGTGCGCGACGAGTCGCAGCTGGCCGTCCGCCTGGAGCGCGCCGCCCGCGGCAAGGTGGCGGTCGCGGTCGGCCTCTCGCGCGCACGCACGGGAGGACAGGGGCACGCCGAGGGGTTCGACGAGGCGGCGCAGGCGGTGCGCATGGGCAGCGCGCTGCGCGGCGCGTCGGCGGTCACGCGGTTCGACGACCTGGGCGTCCAGCGCTACCTGTGGTCACTCGCGCAGGAGCCGGCCCGCGACGTGTGGCAGGAGCGGCTCGAGCGCCTGCGGATCCACGACGGCGAGCACGCCTCGCGGCTGTTCGAGACGGTCGAGCGCTACCTCGAGTCGAACGCGAACCGCAAGGAGGCGGCAGCGCTGCTGTACGTGCACCGCAACACGCTCCGGCAGCGCTTCGACCGCATCCGGCGCGTCGCGCAGATCGACCTCGACGATCCGGCGATCCTGTTCGACCTGCAGGTGGCGCTGCGGATCGTGCGCTACCGCGACGCCGCCGGTGCCTCGTGAGCGTGGTGATCGGCTGGCACGACGGGCCGCGGGCAGAGCTGCGGCCGCTGTTCGAGCTGGCCGAGGACTCCGTCGTGCAGCTCGACGCGTCCATCGAGCTCGGCCGCATGCTCGTGGCCCGCACCGGCGCCGCTGCGATCGGCCAGCTGCAGCTCGTGCCGACGGCGGAGCCGGACGAGACCGAGATCAAGAACATGGGCGTCGCGCCCGAGCACCAGGGCACGGGTCCGGCCACCGGCTACCCGGAGTCGTTGGTGATCGACGGGATCCCGCTGCTCGACCGCGTGTGGTTCTCGCAGGAGCTGTGAGGGCTACGAGCGGGCGAGGCCGAGCGCCTCGTCCAGCTCGGCGCACTTCGACCTGACCGCATCGGCCGCGGCGCGCAGGTCGGCCAGCTCGGGCGGCGTCAGATCGAGCTCTTCGACCGACTCGATGCCGCGCCGCGACAGCACCGCCGGCACCCCGACGAACACGTCGTCGATGCCGTACTGGCCGGTCAGGTACGCGCACACCGGGTGCACCTCGTGGCGGTCACCGAGCACGGCCCGCACCATCGCGCTGGTGGCGCTCGCGGGCGCGTAGTACGCCGAACCGCGCTGCAGCAGGGCGACGATCTCGGCGCCGCCGCCGCGCGTGCGCTGGAACGCGCCGGCCAGCGTCTCGCGGTCGAGCACCTCCTCGGCGGGCGCTCCGGCGATGGACGCGCGGCCGGGCAGCGGCACCATCGTGTCCCCATGCGAGCCGAGGGTCATCGCCTCCACCTCCGGTGGGGCGACGCCGGCCAGCCGCGCGAGGAAGAACCGCAGCCGCGCCGAGTCGAGGCCGCCGGCCATGCCCATCACGCGGCTCGGCGGGAAGCCGGAGACGCGCCAGGCGAGGTGGGTCATCTCGTCGAGCGGGTTGGTGACGACGATCAGGATCGCGAACGGCGATGCGGCCGTCGCTGCCTCGACGCAGCTCCGCACCACCGCGGCGTTGACGAGCAGCAGGTCGATCCGGCTCATCCCCGGGCTGCGCGGGCGGCCGGCCGTCATCACGATCACGTCGGAGTTGGCCGTCAGCGCGTAGCCGGTGGTGCCGGTGACGCGGGTGCGGAACCCCTCGATCGGCGCCGACTGGCCGAGGTCGAGCGCGAGGCCCTCCGCGAGGCCGGGCGCGACGTCGACCAGCACGACCTCGCGGCAGACGTCGGACTCGGCGATGCGCATCGCGGTCGTGGCGCCGACGTTGCCGGCGCCGATCACCGTCACCTTCACAGCGCGTCCTCAGGGCCGGCGTCGAGGATGCCGACGATCAGCGATCGGATTGGCGCGCGTCCGCCGATCAGCTCCCGGGCCAGGCCCGGCGGCCGCGAGACCAGCACATCGTCGCCCACGCCGGCGCCGATCAGGTCGACCGCGAGGAAGCTCGGCCCGAGCGCGCCGCCCCGGCGGTGGGGACGCAGCGCGAGCAACGGGCGCCCGTCGTAGGCCGGGTGCTTCACGGCTCCGGTGACCTTGCCGACGACGCGGGCGGGAGTCACCGGTCGCGCATCCCGACGATCACGGCATCGACCGGCTGCGGGCCGTCGAACGCGTCGACGGCATCGACGCCGTTCACCCACCACACGACCTCGCCGGTGGCCGCGCGGACGAGCGGGTCGGCCGCCACGACGGCGTGCCCCTCGTCAATCCCGGCCTCGTCGACCGGCTGGACGAGCACCAGACCGTAGCCGCCGAGCTCGGCCACCCGGCGGGCGCACACGACGCGACCGGTGACGCGCCCGAGGTTCACGCCGGAACGTCCACCGAGTCGACGATGCCGACCACCAGCGCGTCGATGGGCTGGCCCCGGGTGGGCTCGGTCATGCGTGCGGCCGAGCCGATCACCACCAGCACCGTGTCGCCCTCACCTGCCCCGAGCGTGTCGGCGACCACGTGCAGCTCGGCGCGCTCGGCGCCGTCGGGCTCGACCTCCACCACGACGAGCAGCTTGGCGCCGTCCAGCTTCGGGTCCTTGCGAGAAGACACCGCGTGTCCGAGCACCCGGCACAGGATCATGCTGCTGGCACCTCCGAGTCGTCGAGCACCGCGATCACGGCGAGGTCGACCGCGACGCCCTGCAGGCGCTCGGACATCCGGGCCGCGGCGGCGGAGGCCGTGACCACCAGCTCGCCCGGCACGGCGCCGTGGGTGTCGACCGCGACGTAGTGACGGCCGCTGCGCTCGGCGCGCACGACCAGCAGCCGGTGCGGATCGAGCGCCTCGATCCGGCGGGCGGAGTTGACGCGACCGACGACGCGGGCGAGCAGCATCAGGCGCCCACCAGCCGCACGCCCTTGGCCTCGGCCGCCTCGCGCGCGAGCGGCGTGATGACGGCGCCCCGCGCCAGGTGCAACACGCCGGCGGCCTCGGCGGCGAGCACGTCGCGCTCGGTCGCCAGCCGCAGCGGCGGGCCGGCCGGTGCCGGCGCGGCGGGCGCGACGGCGGCCGTCGAGGAATGGCCGAGCTCCTCCATCACCCGGAGCACGATCCGCACGATCAGCTCGATGTCGGCATCGCGCGTCACCGGATCCGCGCGACGCGACGCACCTGCGAGAAGTGCCGCGGCGACGTGACGCCCTCTCCGGTGACGGTGCCGATCGCGAACCCGGGATAGCCCTCGCCCTCCGCACCGAGACCGCGCAGCGAGCAGCCGTTCACGACGGTGATGACGGTCGACGCCTCGCGCGCGAACCGCTCGACGTTGGGCGGGAAGTTGGAGTAGATCATCGCCGTGTGGCGGTTGCGGCCCTCGGCCTCGATGCCGAGATCGATCGCCGCGTCGGAGTCCTTCGCCCGGACGACCGGCAGGAACGGGCAGAACTGCTCCATCCAGAACAGCGGGTGGTCGCGCTCGACCGGCGCCACCAGCAGGCCGACCGGCTTGCGGGACGAGATGCCGGCGGCGGCGAGCAGCACCTCGGCGTCGCGGCCCACGAACTCGCGCCGCGTGCGCTGGTGGCCCTTCCCGTCATCGTCGATCACGGCGCGGTAGACGCGCTCGGTCTCGTCGGTGGAGAGCACGTGGGCGGGCAGCTCGGCGAAGGCGTCGAGCAGCTGCTGGTACACGCCGTCGGCGGCGACGACGGCCTTCTCGCCAATGCACAGGATCGTGTTGTCGAAGATCGCGCCCTTGAGGATCTCGGCAGCCGCCCAGCGCACGTCGGCGGTGTCGTCGACGACGGAGACGGGCATGCCAGGCCCCGCCGCGATCACGCGCTTGCCGGTGCCGAACGCGTCGCGCACCAGCTCGGCGCCGCCCGTGATGCAGAGCATGTCGACGCCCGCGTGCGTGACCAGCTCGCGCGCCGAGTCGAGCGACGGCGCGACCACACCGGTCATCAGGTTGTCCGGCCCGCCGGCGGCGACGACGGCCTGGTTCATCAGCTCGACCGTGCGCATCGACGTCCACCGGCAACCGGGATGCGCGTTGAACGCGACCGCGTTGCCGCCGGCGATCATCGTGATGCCGTGATTGATCATGAACGCCGACGGCGAGTTGCTGGGCGTCACGGAGGCGACGACGCCCCACGGCAGCCAGTCCTCGATGGTCAGGCCGTGCTGGCCGGCGAACGCCCGCGGCTCGTCGAAGTCCTCGGTGCCGACCGAGCGGGTGGCGGCGAGCTGCATCTTCGCCACCTTGTCGCGGACGCGACCGAGGCCCGTCTCCTCGTGCGCGGCCCGGGCCAGCGGCTCGGCGTGATCGAGGCCGACCTGGCGGATCGCCGCGATGGCGGACTCGCGGGCGGCGACGCCGCCCTTCGCGAGCTCCGTCTGCGCGCGTCGCGCGGCGTCGACGGCCTCGGGCACCGTGGCGTAAAGCCCGTTGCGGCCGGTCGCGGCCAGGGGCTCACGCCCCGCGGCCGCGGCCGCGGCGGGCGCGGAGGTCGGTACCGGCGCGCCGGCCAGCTCGCCGACGACGCGGCGGACGATCGCCTCGAGCTCGGTCTCCGAGATGGCCATCGCCGACCTACTTGCCGCTGCTGCCGCCGATCGGCAGCGTGGCGCCGAGCGACTCGTGCGGCTTCGCGATCACGTGCACCGCCGCAACCTCGGAGATCCGGGAGGCGGCAGCCGCGCCGGCGTCGGTGGCGGCCTTGACCGCGGCCACGTCACCGCGCACGACGGCCGTCACGAGCCCGCCGCCGATCGACTCGTACCCGATCAGCTCGACGTTCGCGGCCTTGACCATGGCGTCTCCGGCCTCGACGGCGGCGACGTAGCCCTTCGTCTCGACCAGTCCGACGGCATCGGTGGGATTCGGCATCAGTGGTACCTCGCTCCTCGCTCGGCCTCAGCCCATCTTGCCGGTGGTGGCGGCATCAGGGCTCGGGATGACGGTGACGGCCACGACCTCGCCGACACGGCGGGCTGCGGCGGCGCCGGCGTCGATGGCGGCCTTGACGGCTCCGACATCGCCGCGCACGGAGATCGAGACGATCCCCGCGCCGATCTTCTGGTAGTGGCCGGCCGTGACGTCGGCCGCCTTGAGCATCGCGTCGGCGGCTTCGACCACCGCCGCGAAGCCTTTGGTCTCGATCATGCCGAGGGACTGCTGTGCCATGTCTTCTCGCTCTCCCTGCTCAGTAGATCTCGAGGTACTCGGATCGTTCCCAGTCGGTGACGTGGTCCTCGAACCGCTGCACCTCGTAGCGGCGGACCGTCGTCCAGATATTGCAGAACTCGTCGCCGAGCATCTCGCGGATCGGCTCGGAACGCTCGAAGTCGTCGAGCGACTCTCGCACCGTCCACGGCAGCGGCGCGTACCTGGAGTCGTCCTCAGCCGGGCCGGGACCGGCCGGGGGCTCCAGCTCGAGGCCCTCGCGGATGCCGAGCAGGCCGGCCGCCAGCACGCCGGCGGTGACGATGTACGGGTTCGACATGCCCGACGCCGCGCGGTGTTCGACATGGCGCGAGGACTGCGTCATCCCCTTGATGCGGATCAGCGCCGAGCGGTCCTCGTGGCCCCAGGAGACGTTCGACGGCGCGAACGTGTGCGGCCGGCGGCGCTTGGCGCAGTTGACCGTCGGCACGAGCAGCGTGTAGATGTCGCGCGCGTACTTGAGGTTGCCCGCGATGAACGCCTTCGCGACGTCGGAGAGGCCCCACTCCTCGTTGTCGGCGCCCATGATCGACTTGCCGGTGCCGTCGAGGAGCGACAGGTGCAGGTGCGCGCCGCAACCCGCCAGGCCATTGATGGGCTTCGACATGAACGTGCCGATCAGGCCGTGCTTGTGGGCGACTTCCTTGACGGCGTTCTTGTACGTGTAGCTCTTGTCCGGCCCCTCGAGGCCGTCGCCCGGCCCGAAGTTGAGCTCGAACTGCCCGGGCCCGTACTCCGCGTTGGCGGTGATCAGGTCGACGCCGATCTTCGGCAGCATCTCGAGCAGATCGAGCACGACCGGGTGAAAGACGTTGCGGACCGGGTTGAAGATGTGATACCCGCCGAACAGCGGCGTGCCGTCGGGGTTCAGGAAGTAGTTCTCGTACTCCATGCCCGTCTTGATGCCGTAGCCCATCTCGCCGGCGGTCGCGAGCACCTTGGCGAGCAACTGCCGCGGCGATGCCACGCGGGGCGTGCCGTCGACCGAGTAGGCGGAGCAGATGAACCGCGCGTGCCCGGGCTGCCACGGGATGATCTGCGCCGTGGCCGGGTCGGGCTTCAGCATCTGGTCGGCGTAGGCGTACTCGTCGTTGTAGCCCGAACCGGCGACCACGTCGGAGCGCGAGTCGAGCACCTGCGCCCCGCCGTACATGTTCAGCCCCTCCTCGGCGAAGTGGTACGCGGCGCCGATCGGGACGAGCTTCACGCGGGCGGTGCCGTGGATGTCGGGCAGCTCGAACCGCACCCAGGCGATGTCGCGCGCCTTCCAGTCGTCGAGGATGTCCGCGACCGTCGGTGTCACGGCACCAGCTCCAGGTTCGCGTCGAGGGTGTGCCACGGAATCATCCGGTCAACCCAGGCCTGGATGCGATCGATGGCGACCAGCAGGCTCTCCGTCAGCCGGCGGAACTCGTCGTGGCTCGCCGTGCCGGGGCCTTCGAGGAAGCGCTGGACGTCGCCGAGCAGTTCGAGCGAGTCGACCAGGTACCACTTGGCGAGGCGGCCCGAGTGACGGGCGCAGAGCGTCGCGAGGATGTCGTTCAGCACGGCGACGGGATACGTGCCGGCCTTGGCCTTGTCGCGGAGCGTCTGCACCTCCTCGCCGAGCCAGAAGAGGTTGAAGCAGGCGTAGAAGATGCCGGGCAGCTGGCCCATCGGGGGCCGCGACAGCTGGCGCAGGCGGCGCACCTCGTTGGGCTCGGAGCGCCAGACGAGCTCGGTGAACGCGTCCAGCCGCGCGATCATCTCGGCCGTCGAGCGGGCGACGTCGTGCGCGTCGCGGCGGTAGACGGCGGGCTCCCTGGCGCCGGCGGTACCGGCGGGCTCGGGCGCCGAGGCGCGCTGGCCGCCGGGCGTAGACGCGGCGGTGCGGGCGGGAGCGGCGGCACCGGGGCGGAGAATCGTGATGCCCTGCGTCTCGGCCTCCTCGCGCGCCAGGTCGGTCACGATCGCGCCGGCCGGCACCTGCAGCGCGGCGCCGGCGGAGGCCGCGCGCTGCACGTCCTCGCGCGTTACGACACGCCCGGCGGTGACGACCGAGGGGGCGACGGCGGGCGCCGAGCCGGTGGCGGCGACCGTCGCATCACGCTCGGCGAGCGCCTTCGCGACCAGGTCGACGATGCGGGCGGTGAGGTCGTCGGCCATGCTCAGATCTCCTGCATCTGGACGCCGATCGAACCGGCCTGGAGGATCTCGCTACCCCAGGTCTTCAGCACGTCGAGCCCCTCGGTGACCTTCGCGAACACGCTCACGTGGCCGAACGGCTCGGTGTCGCCGTAGAAGATGCAGATCGTCTGGCGGCCCGGGTAGTACCCGATGTCGCCGGGCTCGACCGCGAAGATCTCGTTCTCCGGCTCGGAGAAGAACGGCACCATCACGATCAGCTCCTGACCCGCGAACTTGGCGTGCACCGAGAAGCTCTCGCACGGTAGGTGGTCGGTGAACGCGCGCGCCACATTCGGCGCCTCGCGGTCGAGCAGTTGCGCGACGACGCGCTGGTTGCCGGACAGGATCTCGAAGGATCTCCCCACGCACTCGCTCCCGGGTTCAGGCACGGCCTTACGGACGCAGGTGATCGTAGGCAATCAGAGGGGCAAGGCGCCAGAGATCCGCACGCCCGAATGGCCCGGAACCGGTGTGCAGGGTGCACACCGGACGAACTTCTGCGCGAAAGCGTGCGCCTCCGATGCGCGGGGTCTGACCCCGAAAATCGCATTTTCGGGGTCAGACCCCAGAACGCAACGTGCCGGAAGGCGCGCATCTTTTCCGATCTGTCGCACGGCGGTCGCCAAATGGCGCGTTGTGCGCCTCGCCGGGCACACCGTTCGCGCTAGGCCCCGCGGCTCAGTGCTTGCGGCCGGTGATCTTGTTCGCGATGCCCGCCAGGCGGGACGGACGGCCCGTGTGGGCCTCGCGCTTGTCGGCCGTGCGGTACAGGCTGTACATCGCCGTCACGCCCAGGTAGCGGAGCGGCTCCGGCTCCCAGTCGCGGCGCCACGCATGCCCCACGAACGGCAGCGTGACGACGTCGGATTGCTCGCCACGCACGAGGTCGGCCACGATCCGCCCGCCCAGGTTCGCGGCCGCCACGCCCACGCCCACGTATCCGCCCGACCAGGCGACGCGACGCTCCGGATCGGCACCGACGGCGAACTGCCAGTCGCGCGGCACGCCCAGCACCCCCGACCAGCCGTGCGCGACACGCGCCTCGGCGGCCTGCGGGAACAGGCTCCGCAGACGCCGCTCCAGGCTCGCGACCGTGCCCGGGCTGATCTCGCCGTGGCGGTCGGTGCGCGACCCGTACCGGTACGGCACGCCGCGGCCACCGAGCGCGATCCGGTCGTCGGCCGTGCGCTGGATGTAGACGTACGCGTTCGCCATGTCGTGGATCGTCTCGGCGTCGTCCCACCCGATCGCAGCGAGCGCCTCGGGCGTCAGCGGCTCGGTCGCGATCATCGACGAGTTCATCGGCAGCAGCCGGCGCTTACGGCCGCGGATCGACGCCGTGTAGCCCTCCGTCGCGCGCACCACCCAGCCGGCGCGCACATCGCCCTGGTCGGTGCGGGCGATGCCGCCGGGCAGGATCTCGCGCACGGCGGTGTGCTCGTGGATGACGACTCCCATCCGCTCGACAACCGCCGCCAGGCCGATCGCGAGGCTGGCGGGCTGCACCCGTGCGCAGTGCGGCGTGCGCACCGCCGCGAGCGCACCGCCGAGCCGGATCCGGTCACGCAACTCGTCGCCCTCCAGCAGCCGCGCGTCGTCCTCGGTATCACCCACCGAGCGCCGGTGCTCGAGGTAGCGGAGCAGCCGGTCGAGCTGCACCTCGTTGGTCGCGACGGACAGCGATCCGCCCTTCAGGAAGTCGCACTCGATGCCCTCGGCGGCGCACACGCGGCCGACCTCGTCGACGGTGTCGTAGACCGCCAGGCGGGTGCGGCGATCGCCCTCGAACGCGATCTCTCCCGACACCCAGCCGCCGTTGCGGCCCGAGGCGCCGTAGCCGGCGACCTCGCGCTCCAGGATCATGATCCGCAGCGACGGGTCGGCCTTCTTCAGGTAGTACGCCGTCCACAGTCCGGTGTAGCCGGCGCCGACGATCGCGACGTCGACGTCGGTGCCGCCGGGCAGCGGCGGACGCGCGGCCGGCAGGCCGCCGAGCGCGTGGAACCAGTAGGAGGGCCCGCCGATCAGCACGGCGGCAGGCTAGGCGACGCGCCGGGAGGCGGCGTCAGACCTTGCCCTTGATGATCGGCGAGACCAGCATCCGGCCCTTCTGGCACGGCGCCAGCCGCGCGTGCACCTCGACTGACACGCGGCGGTTCGGCGGCGTCACCAGCAGGAAGCTGCTCCTCGGGCACACCGCCGGATCACCCGTCGACGGCACGTCGCCGTAGCGAATGATCGCGTGCGCGTACCCGCCGTTGGCGAGCGTCACCAGCTTCGGCGTCCTCGTCTTGTCGAACGCCGCGAAGCCGCGCATCGTCGTCTCGTTCGAGCGTCGCAGGCCGAGGCCCGGGAAGCCCTTCATGACGCAGCGCGTGCCGGAGACGTTGCGCAGCCGGACGCCCAGCTCGAGGGTGCCGGCGCCGCTGCCGCCGGTCGGGTACACGCGCGCCGTCAGGTCGGCGGCGGCACAGGTGCGGATCGTGGCACTGGTGGCGGCGGAGGGAACGATCACCGCGGCCACAGCGGCGATCACGAGAGCGAACGACAGACGCGGCACGAAGGCCTCCTCGACTCGACCGCGGGATCCTAGCGCTCGCGCGGCGCGTTCACTCGCCCGCGGGAGCGCGATGGCCCCAACCGGAGATCCGGGTTGCAAGATCACCCAGCCGTGACGGCCGGCCCGTCTTCCTCTCCTCCCGGTCTGCAGCCCGGAACAGGCTGTAGACGAGGTGCGCGCCGGCGTACCGCAGCGGCTCCGGCTCCCAGTCGCGCGGCTGCTCGCGGTTCACGAACGGCAGCGTCACCCGGTCGGTCTGTTCGCCGCGGACGAGGTCGGACAGGGTGCGGCCCGAGAGGTTCGCGGCGCCCACGCCGACGCCGACGTAGCCGCCCGCCCACGCGATGCCCGTCGCGGGGTCGGCCGCGACGGTCTGCTTCCAGTCGCGCTGGGCGGCGAACACGCCCGACCAGCCGTGCGCGATGCCGACGTCGCTCGTGGCCGGCCACAGCTCGTGCAGGCGCTGCTCCAGGCGGTCGAGCGCCGAGTTCTCGACCTCGCCGTACCGGTCGTGGCCGGAGGCGAAGTAGTACGGCCGCCCGCGGCCGCCGATCGCGATCCGGCCGTCGGCCGTCTTCTGGATGTACACGTACGAGTGCGCCGCGTCGTGCACCAGCTCGGCGCCCTGCCAGCCGATCTGCGCCCACCGGTCGTCGCCCAGCGGCTCGGTCACGATCATCGTGGAGCGCAGCGGGATCAGCGCGCGGGACGGTGCGCCGCCGAGGTGGGGCGTGTAGCCCTCGGTGGCCCGCACGACCCAGCTCGCGCGCACGTCGCCCTGCGCCGTGCGCGCCACGCCCGGCGCGATCGACTCGACCCGCGTCGCCTCGTACACGCCGACGCCCATGCGCTCGACGACGTCGGCCAGCCCGCGCACGAGCGCGGCCGGCTGCACGCGGGCGTACTCCTCCTCGAACACGCCCCCCAGCGCTCCGGCCACGCGGATCCGCTCGTCCAGCTGCGCCGGCTCGAGCCAGCCGGGGCGATCGCGCAGCAGCGGCAGCTGCGCCGCGGTCGTGACCACGTGCAGCGCGCCGCCCTTGTGGAAGTCGCACGCGATGCCCTCGGCCGCGCAGACGCGCCCGATCTCGTCGACCGCGTCGTCGATCGCCGCCTTCGTGCGCGGATCGCCGAACCCGGCGACGGCTCCGCACACCCAGCCGCCGTTGCGTCCGGACGCGCCCCAGCCGCACACCTCTGCCTCGAGCACGCACACCCGCAGCGCCGGGTCGGCCTGCTTCAGGTAGTACGCCGTCCACAGGCCGGTGAAGCCGCCGCCGACGATCGCGACGTCGACGTCGGTCGGGCCGGGGAGGGCGGGGCGGGCCTTCGGCAGCCCGCCGATCGCGTGGAACCAGTAGGACGGACCGCCGGTGAGCATCGCGTCAGCCTACCCCTAGCGGAGATTCGGGCGTACGATCAGATCGTAGGTATCGGCACGTGGGACGAGGGGGAGATCGATGAAAGGCAAGTGGATTCTCGCGGTCGCGGTCGCCGGTTGCGTGGTACTCGCGACGGCGCCCGCGCAAGGTGCGACGACGTCGCAGGTTCGCATCAAGTGCTCGGCGGCGTGGTCGGGTTCGAAGAACACCGCCGCATTCCGCAGCTACGGCCTGAAGTGCACGGCTGCAGCCAAGGCTGCGATCAGCGACGCGGACGACGCGGGCAATCCGACGAGCACGACGGCCAACCGGTCACGGTCGCAGAAGAACTGCAACATCAAGTTCCCGAAGCCGCGCAACACCGCCGCCAAGCGCAAGGCGTACAACACCTGCGTGACGGCCTCGAACAACGCGCAGCGGGCGTATGGCCTGAAGGCGCTCAAGGCCACGCTGAAGGGCGCGAACGAGCTGCCGCCGGCCGGT